>JAILKX010000050.1 GCA_024693415.1 Bacilli bacterium | reverse complement strand
GCGGGTCCTGATGAACGCCGCGGAGTATCTCCTTTGCTGCAATTCGGTCTTCTACGACTACTACAGGAAGAAGAGGGATGAGGGGAAGCCCCACCGCGTCGCCGTCTCGCACTGCGCGAGGAAGCTGGTGAGGATCATCTACAAGGTCGAGACCGAGAAGATCGATTTCGATCCCGTCATGGTTAAGTAGGCGGCCAGGCGCCTAAACGTCGTTTCGCGCATATGCGCAATTTTCGTCATGCTATTTACTTTTTACTTGACTTCGTAATAGCTAAATCTCCTATTGAATTAAGCCGGATAGAATCATTCTTTGCCTGTTTGATATTTTTCGAGGATGTTCTCGGCGACTTCCTTTATCCTATCGATCGCCCACTTGGGCTCGATTACCTCGATGTCGTTGCCGCATCCTAGGATATATGACACGATGGCGCCTTCGTTCTGCATATCCATCGTAACCCGAGACCGCTCGTCATCGATGTCCACCACCACTTGGTTTTTGCCGTAGACCCTTTCCTTTGAGAGCTGCCTGCGGATCCCGGTGACGATGAACTCGCAATGGTAGAACCCGCCGTTGTTGGTGAACCCATTCCCATCGAAGTAATCCTCTGGCTTGAACCCTTCCCATACCCGGAAGGTCTGGTCCAGCATCCTCATCTCCTTGATGCGGTTGATTTTGAACTGCCATACCTTCTGCTCGCTTGGGACCAGGGCATGGAAGAACCAAGAGTTGTTGTAGATGAATAACTTATAGGGATGGAGGATATGGGTCTTCGTTCCGTTGACCGTCGATTCGTAGACGATCTCGATGACCCGCTTCTTAGCGATGGCCTCCTCGATGAATCGGTAGCGTTCCTCGATGTCCTTCTGGTCCATCGTCAGCTGGTAATGGTCCACCACCTGAAGCTTCTGATCCTTGTATTTCGTTTCGACGCTCGAGAGGACTTTGGAGAACACCGCTTCCGCTTCCTTCTTCTTCACGAAGTCCTTCTTGGTCATGATATAGTCAAGGGCTTCCCTAAGCACATCTTTCTGTTCCGGAAGCAATTGGAGCGTGGGGAGCAGGATGCTCTTATTCAATTGGTAGCCGCCATAGCGCCCCGGAATCGATTTGATGAAGGCCCCATAGTCGATTCGACTCAGGGCTTCGTCGAGTTCTTTCTTGTATTCGATGACGTTCCTTGGGGAAGTATCCAAAAGATCGGCGAGCTCGCTGACCTTATAGACTCGTCCGGTATTGAGATGATAAAGCATCTCTATGCATGATGCAGCTTTCCCCATTCGCAAACCTTTGAATAATTAACTATACATTTTTAATGTATCGATTTCAATATGCCTAAAGGCAACCATCGATCACCCTCCGGATTGTCGTAAATACTATTTGAGCGAGATTCCGTTCCCAGCCTTGAGGTTGAGGTCCACCCTCACGTTCTCAGCCATGCAAATCTGTTGGACCGCATAGGTCTTCCTCATGAATCTATGGAAGCTTGGCTTGAGCTTTCCTTGGAAGAACCCGCCCGAGATCTTGCCGTGCTTCGCCATGAGGTTCAGCGACACATCCTTGTGCAGACGATTCCACATGTGGACGGAAATCAATCCGGATTGGACCTGGGCGTTCGCTTTGGCGAAATCGCCGCCGATCGTGATGTTTCCCTGATCGAGTTGAATATCGAGCGATTCGCCGATCGCCGATACGTAGATCACGCCCCTCCTGGCGGAGAGCCGAAGGTTCTTGAACCGCATTCTTTTATCATTCGTCCCATTATAGAAGATATTGGTGTCGCCGGCGGCGATGGTCACGGTGTCGTAACGCTTTTTGGGCAAGACGAGCCTGACGTCCGACCTCGGCGAATCGATCGGGATGACGAGGCCATCGCCCGTGACCGACAGGTGGCTGGAATCGAGTTTCATCCGTTTTCCGTCTATCAGCACCGACAGCTGCTTGTCGTCGGTTTCGGCCATGGTAAAGAAAGCGGCGTTGACGCTGAGCGTGATGTTGTCGATAGCTGCCGTCCGCTTGGCGGGAGAGGCTTTTTTGGGCGGCGTTGCCTTCTGCGGGATAGGAGCGGACTTATGGATCAATGGCGTATTGCGCCCAACGTGCTCGGAGCGCTGCTTCTTGACGACGACCGCCCCGCCCGCTTTCTTATTGCGCTTGCCTCTGGAGGATTTGAATTCCGAGGGGCAAACGAGCTCGGTGATCGGGTTCACGGCGTCGATCACCTCGCGGGTCGAGAAACGCCCATTCAAGGAAGCGTTCGCGTCATAGAGCTCCGCGACCTTTTTCCGGCCTTTGTTTAAGCCAACGGATTGGAATTCGGCCACCACATCAAAGATAAGCGAAAGCTCAAACAGGGCGTCGATGAGCCGCTTATCGGTCACCGACGCCCCCACGCAGTCGGAGAGAATGGAACGGACCAAGAACCGATTGGCAAAGCCGGAGAGCCCGTGTCGCCTTTCGAATTCCCTAACCGCATCGCGGTAATCCATACCCATTCCTCCTTATTCGTAGTGTTTGATCGAAGCGCTTCCGTCGATGATGTAGGCGATGCTCACATCATCCCCGGTGCCCTTCTTCTCGGCGAGCAGGCCCACGAACTCATGGACCTGCTCCGCCGAGCGTCCCCAAAGCGTCTTCTTGACGAGAGGCTTCAGGAACGATTCCTTCATGTTCTCATAGCTCTGATAAGGGCCAGAGAACCCATCTGTGCACAGCACCACCCCATCGTATTGGTAGAAATTCACCACCGCTGCCCTGATATAGGAATAGGCGTCGTCCTGGCAAAGCGAATATGTGATGTTGCCCGCGGGATCGCTTTCGCGCTCAAGCGGCCGCTCCGCCTCGCCCTTATTGATGAGGAGGCACTCGGAATCGCCGATCCCGGCGACCACGAGCTTCCCGCTGAGCAATAGCGCCCCGGTCATGGTCGTCCCATAGGCCTTGGCCCGATTGAGCATCAAGGCTTCGCGGTCGTCTTCGCTTAGGGATTCCAGCTCCTTCTTGGTGAAGGGATGATTGGCGATGTCGCGCTCGACGAGCTTGTTCCACTCGCAGAGCAATTCCATCCTGATCCGGTCCTCAGCCTCCTTATCCTTATATTTATATAGGAAGGATGGGGCGAGTCCCTTGAAGACGTTGAGCACCGCCTCGCAGGCGAATCTGGATCCGCGGTCGCTGCGGATATACCGCGCTCCGCCGTGGCCATCGCAGCAGGCGATGATCGTCCGCTCGGCGTCATGGTAATCGAGGCTATAATCCTGGCACGGCAATCCGCTTTTCATATGAGCGTAGCCGCGGCAGGATCTAGAGAAAGTATGAATCATACCTACCACTCCCAACTCTCGGTATCGGCAAGGGCCTCGGCGATCTCCTGCTGCGCGATCTCGTTCTGGGTCTGCTGAGGCTTGTAGGCGACGTTTGAGGTCGTCGATTTCACCTTCGATGCAGTCAGGACGATGATCTTGATGATGTTTTTGAGCATCGACGAGTCATAGACCGAGATGACGTCGCCGTTATTGCCCACGAATTCATGGAGGACCTGCATGGTTCTGTCATCGTTCAGCTCGATCGCGATTCCGTAGCGGAGCGCCGCCTTGAACCAGGCGAGCTTCTGCAGCTTTTCGAGCTCCTCTTTGTAGGTATTCCCGGTCGGATGGCCATCGGTCAGCAGCAACACGATCGGGGCGACGCCTCCGAAATCCGGCATGATACCGCCTTTGGACTCGCGGTGGAGGATCTCCCCAAGGCGGGCATAGGCGCAGTGCAGGTTGCTCCATCCGCCGCACTTGATCCCGTCATACTTCAGATCATCGATATTCGTCGATTGGGCGTTCCCATAGAAGAAGCCGTCGTTATTGAACGGGATGATCGTGATGTAGAAGTCGACGTTGGAGTTCTCGGCCTGCAGATCCTTGAGGTAGACCTGAATGTCTGAGATGGCCTGGTCAACCTGCTTGATGCGCTTGCCCTGCATCGACTTGGATGCGTCGACCAAGAGCATGATGTTCAGGCGCTGCTTGGCGATTCTTTCTTCGTCCATGTCGCACCTCCTCACCACTCGACGTCGGCGATTTCCTCTAAGCCCTTGTTGATCTCTTGGACGGCCTGCTCGTCTTGGGAGACGGCAGCGCCATTCGACCTCATCTGGCTGGACGAGGATTTGACCTTGCTCGCGGTGATCGCGATGACCTTGATCACCTTGCGGAGCGCCTCGGCGGTGTAGACCTTGAGGACGGTCTCCGGGTTGCCGGTGAACTTCGATAGGACGTCATTGGCTTCCTGGGTGTCGATGCCGATCGCGAGGGCGTACTTCAAGGCGACCTTGAACCAGCCCTTCTTGCGCAGGGAATCGAGATGCATCTCCCAATCGGGGGAGGTCGGCATGCCATCGGACATAAGGATGATGATCGGGGCAACGCCGCCGATGTCGGGCATCTTGCCGCCGTTTTCCCTCTTGCAGAGGAACTTCGTCAATTCGTCGTAGCACTTCGAGTAATCGGTCCCGCCTTCGGTGCCGATGTCGGTCCACTTGAAGTCGGCGACCACCTGGGGATCTTTGTAGACCCATTTGGTGCCGTCGCTGAAGGTGAGGGCGGAGATCTTGATCTCGGCGTCGCTCGTATCGTCTTGGATTTCCGGCATGATGGTCATGACGTCGCGGATGGCGTTGTTGACCGCGCCGATCTTCTCGCCCTGCATCGATCCGGAATTGTCGATCACGAAGATGAGATTCAGCTCTTGCTTCCTGATGCCGTCGTACATTTTGTCTTCCATCTGTCTATGCTCCTTTCAATTCAGTTTTCGCAGATGATCTCGGCGATCGCGTTGTCGCCGAACTTGATTTTGAGGTTGTTGATGATGGGGATGACGCCATTGCCGGCGATCTGTTTTTCAGCGCCTTTGGCGTCCTTGATGAGGATCGGGGAAGGCAAGTCGAGCAAGACGCCCCATAGGCCGGGGTTCTTCTTGTTGGCGATCACCTTGCCGATTGGGCGGTTATAGTCGCTTGAGTATTTGTCGATGTGCGACTGGTAGACGTATTTCCCGGGCTCGAGGAGGATACGCGACTTCCCGATGTGAAGGCAGCAGAACCTTCTGGTCGCCTGATGGCAGTTCGGGCACTTGAGGTTATGCTTCCTCTCGTCGAAGCCGTAGATGTACTCCTCGCCGCAGGAGCAGGTGAGCAGCTCATCGCGGTAGCGGCACAGCAGCCTTATCCACTCAAGCTCGGTGGTCCTTGAGTTCTCGCGGTCCTTCAATCCGTCCACGAAGGTCTTGTGGAAGGCGGACTTGATGTAGCTCGGAAGGCTCGGGTAACGCTTGAGGACCGCGGTGTGGTATCCCCGGATCGGGCGATTGGACTTATCGTCTTCGCTATAGATGTAGACGGGGTTGGTCCCGAACATCTCGGATTCCGCCTTTTCGTCGACGATGACGTACTTTTTGAGGTGTTCCCCTTCGAAGGGATTCCCAAGGCACATCGCAAGGAAGAGGATCACGGCGAGCGAGAAGCGGTCGCTATGGACGTCTGGCATCTGGCGGTCGCCGGTCAGCCTATCCTTGTCCCCGCGTACGATCTCGGGCGCCATGTAGCGCATCTTGCCGAGCACCCCGAGGCTTCGCTTGTCGGCGGTGACATTGTCGTTATCGCAGATCAGGATTTTGCCGTTATCGGGGTTCAGGAAGAAGCTGCCGTCATTGAGGTCCTGGTAGGAGAATCCCCTGGCGTGAAGGTCCTTGAAGCTTTTGACGAGCTCGATGCACCAATTGAGCATCAGGGCCTTCGACTTGAAGCGGGTCTTGCCGGTCAAATAGGACACGAACGATGCGTATTCCTTGCCGCGCAGGTCCATCATGTAGCCGCAATCGCCGTCCTCGAATTCGATGAACTCCTTCGGCCAGAGGAAGTTCGGCGAAGGCGAGCCCTTGGCGATGTTGTTCTTGAGGTTGTAGCGGAAGTCGTCGCTCACCGCGTCCTTATAGATCTTGAACGCGAGCTTCTGGCTGGCGTTGTCGACGAGGTAGACCTCGCCTTGCCCGCCATCCCCGAGGACGTCGAGGATCGTTACGGTCTTGCCGTTGTATTGGAATTGATCGCCTTTGGCGAATTTCATGGTTTTGCCTCCTGAAGTTGTTTTATAAGCGCCCAGATCGGGCCAACCGGCCTTTCGAGGGCATCGATTAAGGCGGCGATTGATTCGCTTTTGCCGCCTGGCTCATCCACATCGATCTTTAATAGGGCCAAGCCCTTTTCGTCGAAGCTCATCGCGTCGAAGAACGCATAGGCATCGCTGGAGCGGATAAGGTCGAGCATCTGCTTAGCGGGGCTAGGCCGGGTTACGACCCCAAGGGTCAACGAGACGCTTTCCTCTTGCTTTGCCCGACGGAAGGGCTTCCTGCTCTTCCGGTGATGGTGGATGAATTTGAAGTAGACACCCTCGCCGAGATCGAAGTCGAACTCGTAGTTGTCCATCCCCATCTTGGACCCAAAGCTATGGATCTTCGTCGGGTGATGGCCGCGGGCCTCGAAACGGTCAAGCACGTCTTCTAATACCGCGAACATGCAAGTCCCCCTCAATGGACCCATGAGGTCACCCAATTCACAAAGGCGTCCCACAGGCCGGTCTTGACGATGACGATTCCGCCGGCGACTAACGCAAGCGCGACGAATGCGTATCCCAGGAATTTCATACACGTACCCCCTTATTTCAGCGTCCACTCGAAGGTGGCCTCGAAGATATAGCCCTCAAGCGATGTGCCGGTCGGGGTCGAGGTATAGAGCCCTAACGATGACTGCCAGTGCTTCAGTTTTCCCTCGCCGTCATAGCTCAGCTCGCAGTCCTGGCGGAAGGTCGCCCCGATCCCGCCGTTCACGCTGGACGGGAGTTCGGCGAAATGATGGGTCTGCAGCACGAGCTCGCCCTGCGCATCGCGATGATAGGTGTAGGGATTCACAAACGGGCTGACCAAATTGGTAGGGTCCTCGCGGAACTTCGCATTCTCCTCTTCAAGGCTGTCGAGGAGGGAGCCGTCGATGTAAATGTATTTGACGTTCATCTGCGCGAAGGGGAAATAGGTGTTCTCCTTCAGCAGATAGAGGAAGTCGGTGCCTTGGTATAGGTCGGTCCTGACCTGCCTTTCCTCTGAGCCGTCGATGTAATAGGCGGCCGAGACGCCGAGCGAGCCGAACCTTGCCAATATCGATTTAACGGCCGGGTCCTCTTCGCTGAGCTCGCTCCGCTTCTGCAAACGGGCTGCGCTGGATGAGGACATGTTGACGAGCCGCTTTGCTTCCGAGAGCGTGATCTCAGCCTCAGCGTGCTCCGTAAGGTAGACGCCTTTGTGGCCGAATAGGCCGAATGTCTTTGGCGAGGTGCCGCCGAAGTCGCATGAGGCCAATAGGGCCGCCGACGCCGCTAGGAACAATCTTCTGATTTTCATGGATTACCTCCTTGTGTGAGGCCGAACCGGGGAAGGTCTTTTCCGGCTCGGCACCACAATGTTAGTGGCAATCGTTACAAGATTTATGTTTCGATTGGATTGAGTTGATCAAATTCGCTTCAATATGTCTGCGCGACGAAAAAGAGCGCATACGCGCTCCGTTTATCGGGGATTTGCTTGGGGTTTTACGCTTTCTTCTCTTCCGGCTTCTGCTTCTCGAACTTGAAATCGCACACCTGCCCATCCCTGCAAAGCGTGTGGTTCCTGGTGAATTTGATCCCGGGGATCGAGCCGTAATTGATGTCGTCGCAATAGCAAAACGCCGGGCCTAATTCAGGCGTGCCCAAAGACTTGAAGATCTTCGCGTAGATGCACTCATGGCATTCGAATTGGAGGTAGTAATCGGTTGAGGCATCCCTATGCCATACGTACCGCCAACCGACGCCTGATCCTTTGGAGAACGCCCAGGGCAATATCCTGCCCATGAACTTCAGCATCCCCTTCTTGGCGAACATCTTGCGGTACGTGGGGGCACTATGCTTCTCGACGAACTTATGCATCTCATCGTTTATCACCCGAAGCGCGTCCTCTTTGCTCATCCCCTCTTCCTGCAACGTCTCATAAATGGCTAAGCAGGAGACGATGTTGCACATATGGCTGTAATTGCCCTTGTCGCAGTATTCGCAAAGCTTCTTGGTATGCCCATCCATCTTGGAGAGGATCTTGGATTTCGTCTCTTCGGGCAGGGTTAGGAAATATTCGCTGTACCTCCCCTTCTTCATCATGACGGGACTCTTGTATTTCTTCATAACGGCCACCTAAAGATTAATATTACTTAACTATTGTATTCCCTCAGGTGGCCGTTGCAAAGAAAAA
>JAILKX010000036.1 GCA_024693415.1 Bacilli bacterium | reverse complement strand
ATCGGCTATTCGGATGATCGGGCCCACCTCATCTACGCCGCAAGCGACTTCTTCTTGATGCCCTCTCTATTTGAGCCCTGCGGCATCGGACAGATGGTCGCAGAACGCTATGGCGCCCTCCCGATCGCCCGCGACACCGGCGGCCTCCACGACACGATCGTCAGCTACACCGGCTCGAACGAAGATGAGGCCAACGGCTTCCTCTTCAGGGATTACGATTACGGCGGACTCAACTACGGCGTCCACGAAGCCGAAAGGGTCTTCCGCGACAAAGCGGTCTTCCGCGCCATGCAGAAGAACGCGATGAACACCGATAACGGCTGGGCATCTTCCGCCCACCTATATCGCGGCATGTACCTCGAGCTCGTCAATCGTTAATCGATCATCGATCACCAACCTAAGCCCGGCCAACCCCCGGGCTTTTATTATGGCCCATCGGGACCCGCCCGAGATGAGCGAGAGCAGTCTGCGGGGTGGGCGCGCCGACGGCAGTTCAATCCATCATAAGGCAACGAAAAACGGGGACAGATTTAGTCCAAATTTGGCTTTAGATTCCGAAAATAATGATAGGAAAAATATCGGGGAGAAATCCAAGATATTCATAGGTGGAAATCGAAGTTTTTAAAAAGTAGTAAAAATAACGATGATTTTCGATATGCAATTGAAGGTTTTCATGGGCCCACTTCGAACTGATTTCGGCCCTCGCTTGGCCTTGAGGGAATCGCCTTGGCGGCCGCGGTGCCTTTCTTCATGAATGAAGAATAGGCTCTACCTTATTTTTTATTGCTGCCATATAATTTGCCCATATGGCATACGAATTCAAGAAAATCGAAGCGAAGTGGCGGAAGCACTGGGCCGACCACTCGACCTACAAATGCGACACCAGCGACTTCTCCAAGCCCAAGTACTACGCCTTGGACATGTTCCCTTATCCTTCCGGACAGGGGCTCCACGTTGGACACCCTGAGGGCTACACCGCAACTGATATCATCTCGAGGATGAAGAGGATGCAGGGCTTCAATGTCCTCCACCCGATGGGCTGGGACGCCTTTGGCTTGCCCGCCGAACAGTTCGCGATCAAGAACAACCAGCACCCCGAGATCTTCACCCGCGCCAACATTGCGCACTTCAAGGATCAGATCAACGCGCTTGGCCTCTCCTATGACTGGAGCAAAGAGATCGCGACGATCGACGAGGATTACTACAAGTGGACCCAATGGATCTTCCTGCAGATGTTCAAGCATGACCTCGCCTACGTCAACGACATCCCGGTCAACTATTGCCCGGAGCTTGGCACCGTCCTCGCCAACGAAGAAGTGGTGGACGGCAAGTCCGAGGTCGGCGGCTTCGACGTCATCCGTATGCCGATGCGCCAGTGGATCCTCAAGATCACCGAATACGCCGATAGGCTTGACCAAGACCTTGCCGAACTCGATTGGCCGAAGTCGACCCTTGAGATGCAGCACAACTGGATCGGCAAGTCGACCGGTGTCTCGATCACCTTCAAGCTCGAGAACGGCGAAGACGAATTCAAGGTCTTCACCACCCGCGTCGATACCCTCTTCGGCTGCACCTATTGTTGCCTCGCTCCCGAGCATCCTTTGGTCGAAAAGCTTGCAACTCCTGAACAAAAGGCTGCAGTTTCCGCCTATATTGAGGAATCTAGCCGCAAGTCCGACCTCGCTAGGACCTCGACCGATAAAGAGAAGACCGGAGTGTATCTTGGTGTCAACGCGATCAACCCGATCAACGGCGCGGTGATCCCCGTTTACGTTGCCGATTACGTCCTTGGCTCCTATGACTCGGGCGCCGTCATGGCGGTCCCCGCCCACGATGAGCGCGACTACGATTTCGCCAAGAAGCATGGTCTCAAGATGATTCAGGTCCTCGAAGGCGATATCTCCGAAACCGCGATGACCGAAGACGGCAAGCATATCAATAGCTCGTTCGCCGACGGCATGAACATCGCCGACGCCAAAGCCGCCATCACCAAGAAATTGGTTGAGCTCGGATGCGGCGAAGTCAAAATCAATTACAAGCTGCGCGACTGGATCTTCTCCCGTCAGCGCTATTGGGGCGAGCCCATCCCGATGGTCACCCTCGAAGATGGGACCGAATTCCCAATCCCCGAGGATCAATTGCCCCTCACCCTGCCGGAAATGGAAAACTACAAGCCCTCCACCAACGGCAAACCTCCGCTAGCGGGGGCCCCGAGCGAATGGCTCGACTACGTCACCCCCGACGGACGCAAAGGCCAGAGGGAGACCAACACCATGCCGCAATGGGCCGGATCCTGCTGGTATTACATCCGCTATATCGATCCTCATAATAAGGATGCGATCGCCGATCCCAAACTCATCGAGCACTGGCTCCCCGTCGACCTCTACGTCGGCGGCGCCGAGCACGCGGTCCTTCATTTGCTCTACGCCCGCTTCTGGCACAAGTTCCTCTACGACATCGGCGTCGTGAAGACCAAAGAGCCGTTCAAGAAGCTCTACCATCAGGGCATGATCCTGGGCGCCAACGGCGAGAAGATGTCGAAATCCCGCGGCAACGTCGTCAATCCCGACGACATCATCGAATCCCATGGCGCCGACTCGCTCCGCCTCTTCGAGATGTTCGCTGGACCGCTTGAGGAGCGCAAGCCCTGGTCTACCACCGGCATGGATGGCGCCAAGCGCTTCATCGAGCGCGTCTTCCGCATCGTCGACGACGAGACCTTCAAGGCCAAACTCTCCGACGAGAATTCCAAAGAGCTCGACTATTCCTATAACTTCTTGGTCAAGAAGGCGACCGCCGACTTCGAATCCCTCGGCTTCAACACCGCGATCGCCCAGATGATGGTCTTCATCA
This sequence comes from Bacilli bacterium, assembly GCA_024693415.1. Next base: position 154 of record JAILKX010000036.1, on the reverse strand, counting down.
ACGACTGCTATAAGGCCAAATCCATCTACAGGCCCTACTTCGAAGGCTTCGTCAAGATCTTCTCCTGCGTCTGCCCCTTCGTCGGCGAGGAGATCTGGAACATGCTCGGCCACGAAGACGTCATCGCCTATGAGCCCTGGCCGACCTATGATGA
>JAILKX010000016.1 GCA_024693415.1 Bacilli bacterium | reverse complement strand
GACCCTTTCGTTGCCTTGTCCGGCAAATAGGGTTCCAGTTCCAAAGCCTTCTCATCATAGAAGACATCTGGGAATCTCTTCGAGAAATAAATGCGTGCGACCAGAGGCACGAACGTCGTATTGGCCACGCCTTCAAAATGTTCCATATGCTTATCTCCAATTAGGATTCTACGCTCGCGCGTACGCGTATGCAAAGAATTGTTAATATTAATTAATCCTCATGCCTCCTTGGCGATTCATCGGGGGCATTGTATGATTAAGCGGCAAGCAATGAGAAAATTGATTTTGATGGGCGGGGTTCCCGGAACAGGAAAATCCCATTGGGCGAAGCGCTACGCCTCCGAGCACGGCAACACCTATATCATCGATACCGATGAGGTCAGGAAATCCATCACCGGCGATTATCGGAAGTTCCCTGATCCCCAAAGCATCTCCTGGGATGAGATGATCCGCCAGGCCAACGAGATCTTCGCGACGAAGGACGACGTCACCGTCATCATCGACAGCACCTTCCTCGACGACGAGCGCAGGATGTATTACCTGAATCGCCTCAAGGGCTACGATTACCTGGAGCACTTTCTCATCAAGTTCCACGACTACAGCGTCGTCTATGAGCGCAACAAGGCCAGAAGGGAAGACAAATGGGTCCCTGAGGATGTGATCGACAAGATGGTCGCCAAGTACCAAAACCCATCCCCGGAAGTCGAGAAGCTCTTTGACAGGATCACCATCGAATATTGGAATTAAGAGGGAAAACGCATACACGTCTCCCCTCTTTTTTATAAATTCGGGTTTTTCGCCGCTTCAAGAAGTCAAACTTCATCGCGACGAAAAAGGCGCCCGCCTCACGGTGAGCGCCTTGGTTTCGAAGAGCGTTATTTCTTCTTTTTGAAGAGGCCGAACAGGCCTTTCTTCTCATATGGGGCGACTTTGACTTCGCCGGTCCGGTAGCCCTGGGACTCAATGCCTGCTTTGAGCGCGTCCACATCGACCCCCTCTTCGGCGATCGCGGTGGCCGTGTTCTTATAATGGCTGGCTTTGGCCTTTTTGACGCCCGGGACCTTGCGGAGCTGATCGCAGACGTGCGATTCGCACATCTCGCACATCATCCCTTCGACTTGGATCGTGACCTCAATCATTTTCCCATCTCCGCCTTCTTCTGTTTCCGATACATGGCGACCATGCGGCGGCCATTCATGGTTTTGCAGCTGCACTGGTCTTCGGTGAAGAAGCTTCTCTTGCCTTTGAGCCTCCTGCGGATCTCGAAGAATGCGAAACCCGCGAGGTAGAGCCCGATGCAGATGGCGATGATGACGGTGGCGACCATGGCTATTAGGCCTGGAGGGCCGCCTCCTTCTTGGTCATGCGCTTGTCATAGAAGTAAGCGAGGACGTAGACGCCGACGATCACGGGGATCGTGATGGCCAAGGTCCAGGTGAAGTCGATGGAAATGTAGGTGAAGATGCCAAGGAGATAAGAAGCGACGACCCAGAACAAGAGGGTCCACTTGAGCTGTCCCTTCGGAAGCTCGGCCTTGGCGGTCGCGATCGCGGCGAAGCAAGGGATCGTCATGAGGTTGAACATGACGAAGGCATAGAACCCGCCGACGGTGATGCCGCTTGCCTTCACAAAGGCCTCAAGCTCGCCGCCGGAGACGATGCTCAGGGTATCGGGGACGACTTCCTTGGCAACGATGCCGGTGACGGAGGAAAGGGTGTAGGCCCAGGCGTTGGCGCCGACCTGCGCCGGACCGAATCCGAGCGGGACGAAGATCGGGGAGACGAAGGAGGCAAGGCCGTGAAGGACGGTGCCCGCATAGCCATCGGCCTCGGGGTCGACGTATTTCCAATCCCAGGTGAGATGGGTGAAGGCCCAGATGAAGATCGCCGAAACGACGACGATGGTGCTGACCTTCTTGAGGTAATGCTTCACTTTGTCCCAGATGTGGATGCAAAGGGCGCGGAACTGCGGGAGATGGTAGGCCGGGAGCTCCATGATGAAGGGCGGGACCTTCTCGCGCTGGGTCGTCCAGTGCATGAGGATGACGGCCATGATCGCGATGATGAGGCCGAGGAAGTAGAAGCTGAAGCCGACGAGGGCGGCGTTGAGCCCGAAGACATCGCCTAAGCAACCGGCGATGGCCGAGAGCAAGGTCATCTTCGCCCCACAGGGGAAGAAGGCGATGGCGCGGACGGTCTGGGTGCGCTCCTTATCGGTGTTGAGGGTGCGGGTGTTGATCATCGCCGGGACGCCGCATCCATAGCCCATGAGCATCGGGATGAAGGCGCGGCCGGAGAGACCGACGCGGCGGAAGATGCGGTCGAATATGAAGGCGACGCGGGCCATGTAGCCGGAATCCTCGAGCAAGCTGAAGAAGATGTAGAGGACGAGGATCTGCGGCAAGAAGCCGATGACCGCGAACACGCCGTCGATGACGACGGAGTCGATGAATCCGATGGCCCATTCGGCGGCGCCGGCGGCTTCAAGGCCGTTATTGATGAGGTCGCCGAGCCATCCGGCGATGCCTTCCCAGAGCCCAGCGAGGATGACGCCTGGCGAATTGATGCCGGCATCGGTCCAGAAGAGACCCTCGAAGTAGGCGTTTCCCTCGAAGCAGGGGGTGAAGGCCACGCCGAACCACCTATTGAGGAAGAAGAGGTCTTCCGAGAAGGTGAGCCCGAACACGACGAGCAGGACGAGGAGGAAGATCGGGATGCCGGCCCACTTGTTGGTGAGGACGCGGTCGATCTTGTCGGAAAGGGTCAGCTTATCCTTGGCGTGCTCGGCTTTCTCGCCCTTGCGGGTGATGGAGCAGTTCGCGGAGATATACTGATAGCGCTCATCGGCGGAGATGGCGTCGAATTCGACGTCTTCGGGGAGGATCTCCTTGATCTTCCTCGCCTCTTCGGGATGGGCTTTCTCTTCGATCTCGTCATTCTCAAGCATCTTGACGGCATGGAAGACGGGGCTTGCGATTTCGGCCTCCTCCATGATCTTCGCGGCTTTGGCGACGAGGTCGGCGTGGGCGGTCTTCGAAAGGACCGTCTCGCCTTTGCGGGCGGAATTGGAGGCCCTATCGGCCTTCGCCATGAGTTCCTCGATGCCCTGGTTCTTCAAGGCGGAGACGAGGACCACGGGGACGCCGAGGGTCTTTTCGAGGGCGGGGATATCGATCGAGATTCCCTGCTTCTCGAGGAGGTCGTTCATGTTGAGGGCGACCACGACCGGCACGTCGATCTCGAGGATCTGGGTGGTGAGGTAGAGGTTGCGCTCAAGGTTGGTCGCATCGATGATGTCGATCACGAGATCGGGTTTCTCATCGAGGATGAAATTGCGGGAGATGACTTCTTCCGGAGTGTAGGGCGAAAGGGAATAAATGCCCGGGAGGTCGACGATTTTGGCTTCGACGCCGTTCTTCTTCCCCTTGTATTTGCCCTCCCTTTTCTCAACGGTGACGCCCGGCCAGTTGCCGACGTAGGCGGTCGCGCCGGTCAACGCGTTGAATAAGGTGGTTTTGCCCGAGTTCGGGTTACCTGCCAAGGCGAAGGTCTTCATTTGCTCTCCTCCATCTCGCAGATCACGTATTGGGCTTCGTCTTTGCGAAGCGATAGTTCATAGCCGCGAAGCGTGAATTCCAGCGGATCGCCCATCGGGGCTTTTTTCCGCAGATAGACTTCCGCGCCAGGGGTGAGGCCCATGTCGAAGAGGCGGTGACGCACCTTCCCCTCGCCAAGGACTTTGACGATGCGACCGGTTTCGCCGACCGCAAACGCGCTCATTTCCTTTTGCATAATATCTCCTTAATAGCAATCAACCGACCACGATCCGACTCGCGAGATTCGAATCGAGGGCGATCCTGGAACCGCCCAATACCAAAATCACGGACTTCCCCTCTTTCGAGAGCACGCGCACCTTGGCGCCGGCGACCAAACCCATGTCGTGAAGGTGGCGAGTGGCCTCATCGCGACCGTGGACGTGGGTGATTGTCAGTTCGGTGTCAGTGGAAGCTAGGAAAATCGGCATTGTTAAGGTTCCTTATTTATGCACCGATATCATAAACGGATTCCCAAGCAATTCAAGAAAAAGTTAATAAAACTTAATCCTTTTGCTTCTTTGATAAAAGAAATGGTTCGGCGCGCGAAGGGCAAAGAAACCCGCCGAAATGCAATTCCGGCGGGGACTTGTATGCGAATTTGCCTCTTTTCACTCAACGGTGACGCTCTTGGCGAGGTTGCGCGGCTTATCGATGTTATAGCCTTTGTAAAGGGCGACGTAATAGGCCAAATAGAACGCGACCGGCGACATCGCGACGGCGCTAAGCTCCTTCGGAAAGTCGTCGAGGACGATATCGTCGCCCTCTTGGGCAAGCGCTTTGGTCGAGACGACGATGACTTTGGCGCCCCTGGTCTTCACCTCTTGGATGTTGCCGCGCATCATGGCGCTCGTGAGGTCGTCGCTGATGAAGACGATGACGGGCAGCCCCTCTTCGATCAAAGCGATGGGGCCGTGCTTCAATTCCCCGCCCGCAATTGCCTCGGAATGGATGTAGGAGATCTCCTTGAGTTTCAATGATGCCTCAAGGGAGAGGTCGTAATCGTATCCCCTGCCCAGATAGAAGATATTGGTCGCGTCCTTGATCGATTTCGCGATCTTCTTGATCTCTTTCTTCTTCTCGTCGCGGATCTCCCCGACGACGCTTAATGCCTTCTCGAAGTCGGAGATGATCTTCTTGCTGTTATTGATGCTGTTGGCCAATAGCGCCAGAGCCGCGACCTGGGCGGAATACGCCTTCGTCGAGGCGACGCTCACCTCAAGCCCGGCGTTGAGGAGGATCGAGAAATCGGCGCTTCTTTCCAGCGACGACCCCTTGGAATTGGTGATGATCAGGGATTTGACGTGGTGGCGCTTGACGATGTTCATGCAGTGGATCACGTCGGCCGTCTCGCCCGACTGCGAGATCATGATGACGAAGGGCCTGCGGCCGGGAATCAAAGGATAATAGGCCCATTCGCTGGCGATGTAGCAGGAACATGATATGCCGATCTGCTCGAAGTAGCGGGCGCCGACGAGCGAAGCGTGGTAGCTCGTGCCGCAGCCGATGAAGATGATGTGGTCGGATTGCCTGATCCGCTCCTTTAGTTCATCGGCGAAGAGGAAGTTGCCGTCGTCATAATGGGAAAGGATGAGGCGGCGCACCACCGATTCGATCTCCTCGATCTCCTTGAGCATGAAATGCGGGAAGCCGTTGAGGTTCTTCTCGAGCAGCTCTGGGTTTTTGGTGACGACCGTATGCTCGACTTCGCTCCCGTCGCAATAGAGATGGACCTCGCTTTCGGTGAGGTAGCCGTATTCGTCGTCGTCGAGTTCGATGAAGTCATGGGTATAGGAGATCATCGAGGCGGCGTCGCTCGCCACGAGGTTCGAGCCAAGGCACTTGCCAACCAATAGCGGCGAGCTGCGCTTCAATAGATACAGGCGGTCCTTCTCCTTGGCGAAGATGATGGCGGAGGCGAAGCTCCCCTTCACGACCTTCGTGAGCTCATCGAGCGACCCCAGTACATCGTTTTTCTCCAAATAGATGGACTCGAGGAGGTTCACGAGCGCCTCGGTATCGGTCTCGCCATAGAAATGGTAGCCCTTCTTCAGCAAGGCGTTTTTAAGCTCGACGTAGTTCTCGATGACGCCGTTATGGACGATCGCGAAAAGCCCCTTGTTCGAGATATGGGGATGGGAATTGGCGTCGCTGACGCGGCCATGGGTCGCCCATCTGGTGTGGCCGATGCCGATGTTGGCGTCCGCCACGTCCTTGATCTTCTCCTCCAGGTTATCGACGGTCCCGGCGTACTTATAGATATCGATCTTGTCGTGAAGCAAAGCCACGCCGGCCGAATCATACCCGCGATAATCCAAAATCTTAAGGCCCTTGATCAGGAAGTCCTTGTTGTTCTTAAGCCCGATTGAGCCAACGATTCCGCACATACGTCTCCCCTCTTTTCAGCAATTCAGGAACTTCTTGAGCTCCCAGGAGCTGACGGTCGTGTGGTAATCCTTCCACTCCTGCTTCTTCGCATCGATCAGCTTTCCCGAGGCATGGGGTCCCACCACCGCCTTCATGAAGTCCGATTTGCGGAACACCTTGACCGCGTCGTAAAGGGTCTGCGGCATCCGCGGGATGTTCCTTTCCTCGATCTCCTCGATCGACAGGGCGAAGAGGTTCTCGCCGATCGGAGCGATGATCTCGCTTTCCTTGACGTTATCGATCCCATCTAGGCCGCTAGCGATGATGCCAGCCAACGCAAGATAGGGGTTCGCGGTCGGGTCGACGTTGCGGAGCTCGGTGCGCGTCCCGCCTTTCCTGACCGCGGGGATGCGGATCAAGGATGAGCGGTTCGCGTCGCTCCAGCAGGCATAGATCGGGGCCTCGAAGCCCGAGACCAGGCGCTTATAGGAATTGACGGTCGGATTGGTGAGCAGGGCCATCTCGCGGCAATGGGTGATGAGGCCGGTGATCCACTTCTTGCAGACGATGGAGAGCTGCATGTCCTCCTTTGGATCGTAGAAGACGTTGTTGCCCTCTTTGTCGTAGAGGGAGATGTTGGTGTGCATGCCATTCCCGGCCTGGCCGGTCATCGGCTTCGGCATGAAGGTCGCGAGGTAGCCGTGCTTCCGCGCCACGACCTTGGCGACCTGCTTGAAGGTCTGGACGTAATCGCAGGAGGCAAGGACGTCATCGTACCTCGCGTTGATCTCGTTTTGGCCGGGGCCGACCTCGTGATGGTTGGCCTCAACCGAGAAGCCGAGCTTCCCTAACTCCAAGGTGATGTCGCGCCTAACGTATTCGGCGCCATCGACCGGCGAATTGTCGAAATAGGAGGCCTTGTCGGCGAAATTCATCGTCGGGTCGCCCTTCTCGTCGAGTTTGAAGAGGTAGAACTCCGGCTCAAACCCGACATGGACCCCGCCGAATCCGCGCTCGGTCACCCGCTTGATCTGCTGCTTGAGGATGTAACGCGGGTCGCCCGAGAACGGGGTGCCGTCGGGCATATAGACGTCGCAGATGAAGCGTGCCACCTTGCCGAAGGAGGAATCCTCGAACGACATGATGAGGAAGGTGTCGAGGTCGGGATAGAGATACATATCCGCCTCCTTGATGCGCACGAATCCCTCGATCGAGGAGCCGTCGAACATGATTCTGTCGCCGAACACGTCGTCGAGCTTGCTGATTGGGACCTCCACCGCTTTCACGGTGCCCATGAGATCGGTGAACTGCAGCTTCAGGTACTGCACGTTCTCTTCGGCGATGATCTTCCTGATCGCCTCTTTCGTTAACTTTGCCATTGCTCTCCCTCCTGGAAAATTACGGGGTTAATCATAACGGCACACAATGCCCCGTCAACAATTATTTTTCGATGTAAAGAAAGATTTACATAGACTTGAAATATTTGAAATTTGTCAATCTCCACGCGATAAATTTCAAATTCTTCGGTTGCGAAACCCCGTGTTACTTTTGGTTGCATTTGCCGTTTTTCTTAGGCTATGAGCCAACAAAAAAAGAGGGAACTCCCTCTGCAAACAACGGTTTCCAAAAGCCTTTATGCGGCCGCGGTTTCCTCGCGTTGCGGGCGCGATAAGAGCAAGAAGAGGATCCCGATCGCCTCAAGTCCCGTCGCCAGCCCGAAGTACCCCTCAAAGCCCCAAGCCCCATAGACCGAGGTGCTCGCGAGGTTCAACAGGGTCGCCGCCATGTTCGCGACGCCAGAGCTAAGCGTCAATGCGATCGGCAGGTTCTTCTCGCCCACAAGGTCGATGATGTAAAAGGAGGCGAAGGCGAAGTAGAACGCCTTCCCGATCCCAGTGATGGTGAGGCTCGCATACCCAAGCGCATAGGGGTTCGAGATGAATATGCCGAGCATGCTCCCGACGAACAAGAACCCCGCGCAGCAGAGCAAGGCCACCTTCTTGTTGCCGAAGAGCTTATGGAGGAAGGGGAAGAGG
>JAILKX010000005.1 GCA_024693415.1 Bacilli bacterium | reverse complement strand
ATTTGAATTTCGCTTCTGTAATCATTAAATACGATCCTCCTCATCCGCTTGGTATTGGTTCACGGCCTTCAAGACCGATTCTTTCGCTTTCCCGGCAAGCACCGACAGCAATTCGTATAGCGCGCTGAGCCCTAAGACGAAACACACTAGGTATATGGCCCATCCGGCTTTGAGTCCATCCCACTCAAGTGCGAACAGCGCCCCGCGGAGATGGAAGTCGACCGCGAACATGGTGACGCCCATCGCGAAGAACGACCCGAATACGATCATTCTGAATCTATTTGGCGGCAGCGAGATCTTGAGCAATACGACGTAGCTCATTGCCGTGAAGCAGCACACCGACATGGTCTTCGCGATCGCGAACCACCCCTCGGGGTTATCGAGGTAGGTGTACGATTGCGGCCAAGCCATGTAGATGATGAACGGCAGCATCGCGGCAAGGACCTCGATGACCGCCGATGGCCCGGCGTTGAACAAGATATTGGCAAGGAATCCGCCCTTAAGCCTTTCCTTCGACGGCTGAAGCGCCAAGAAGAAGGCCGGGGCGCCGATCGCGAACACCTCCCAAACGATGAGGTTCGAGGTCGAGAACGGATACCCGTGTCCCCCGGATAGGCTCGAGATGATGAAGATGATGCTCACGACGATCGCGAAGAACGTCTTGTTGAGGAACAGCGAGCAGGTCCTTTGGAGGTTATTGATGACGCGCCTCCCTTGCCCAACGACGTCCGGCAATTTGGAGAAGTCGGAGTCAAGCGAGACGAGGTGCGACACGTTTCGGGCCGCCTCGGAGCCGCTAGCCATAGCGATGGAGCAGTCCGCGACCTTCAAGGCGAGGATGTCGTTGACACCGTCGCCGGTCATCGCGACCTTATGGCCCATTTTCTTATAAGCTTCGACTAAGACCGCTTTCTGTTCGGGCGACACGCGGCCAAAGACGTTATATTCCCTCGCGTATCTTGCGGTTTCATCCAAGCCGACGCCTTCTAGTGAAATGAATTTGTCCGCGCCATCCACGCCTGCGCGGCGGGCGATTTCGGCAACGGTGGTGGCGCTATCGCCGGAGATGACGCGGATGGCGACGCCGTTCTCCTTGAACCAGGCGATGTTCTTCGCGGCATCTTCTTTGATGTGGTCGGACAGGACCAAGAACCCGCAGATTTCGAAATCCGTTGGGGGCGTGGATGCGATTATGTCTTTTTTCGAGCGTCCGACGACCACGCAGCGATAGCCTTTCGCCATATAGAGTTCCATCTTGGCGGCGAGCTTCTCGTTTTTGCCCGGCAAGAACCCATAGGCGCCAAAGGCGATGGTTCCGAGCTTCTCAATCGTGACGGCGGAATATTTGACGGCGCTATCAAAGGGTAGAACGGCCTTGGCGGCCCCTTCTTCGTTTTCGCCGAACGCTTTCCTAAGCGCGGCGGCGGTGGGGTTGCTGTCGCGGGTCGCGGTGAGGATTCTTGAGACCCAGCGCTTGATTTCGTCTTCATTGTGCCCATCGGCGGGAACGATTTCGGTAAGCGACATCATGCCATCGGTCAGGGTTCCGGTCTTAGCAAGGCAAAGCACATCGATCCTTGCGAGCATCTCGATGCTGTAGAACTGCTGGACGAGCATCCTGCGCTTGGCCAAAACCAATACGCCGCTGGTCAAGCTGACCGAGGTAAGCAAGAACATACCGGCGGGGAGCATCGCGACGATCGAGCCGGTCACGCCTTCGATGAACACCTTCAAATCTTTGCTATTGAGGTCGAAGATCTGGTTGAGGGGGATGCCGCGCGAAGTCTGGGGGATCAGCCAGGTCAGGAAGTAAACGATGCCCAAAATAATGGCTAAAACACCGCAAACCGCGATGATTCTGCCAATAGAGGCTTTGATTTCCGACTTCGGGCGATTGAATTCGCCCGCCTTCGCCTGCAGGGTTTCGGCATAGTTCGCCGCGCCGACCCTGATGACTTTCGCCTTGCATTTGCCGGCCGTGAGGAACGTGCCGGAATAGAGGGTTTCGCCGACCGCTTTCTTAACGGGCAGCGATTCGCCGGACAATAGAGACTCATCGATCGAGGCCTCGCCGGAGACCAGCTCGCAGTCGGCGCAGACCTGATCGCCCATCGAGAAAACGAGGATATCGCTTAAGAGAACCTCGTTGACCGGGATCTCCATCTCCTTCCCTTCGCGGATGACGACCGCTTTCGGGTCGACGATGACCTGAAGCTTATCGACCAAGTGGCGGGCATGGACGTCCTGCGCAATGCCGATGACGGTGTTCGCGATCGCGATCGCTAGGAAAAGATAGTGGCTCCAGCTGAGCCCGACCATCATCATCAAAACGGCGACGACGAGCAGGATCATGTTCAGGAAGTTGAAGAAGTTGTCGGTGAAGATCTGCCAATAGGTCTTGGTGACGTGTCGCTTGGTCTTGTTGGTCAAGCCGTCTTTTTTGCGCTGTTCGGCCTGCTCGAAAGTAAGCCCCTTCTCGAAATCCACGTCGATGGGCGTGGCGGCCGTGATGGCCTTGTTCATTTTGCTTTGCTTCGCTGGTGCCATGTTTTACTCGCTCCTTAAACACGTGACAGGATCCTTCCTTGCGGCGAGCCTCGATGGGATGAGTCCGCTAAGGAAGCTTAAAACGATGGCGATCGCGATCAGGATCACCCCGTGGATGGGGTTAAGCGCGGCGATGTCGCCAAGGTTGTAAGAGGGGAAGTTCGCGCGAAGGATCGCGTTGACGGGGATGCACGCCAAAGCGGCGACGGCCACGCCGATGATGCCGGCGATGAGGCCGGTGAAGAAGCATTCGGTCTCAAATAAGCGGCCCACGTCGGATTTTCTTGCGCCGCAGGCGCGCCAGATGCCGATTTCCTTGGTCCGCTCAATGACGGAGACGTAGGTGATGATCGCGGTCATGACCGAGGATACGACGAGCGATATCGAGGCAAAGGCGACGAGCACCACCGAAATCACCGAGATGACCATGCCGAGGGATTCGGTGAAGGTGGACATGACGTCGTTGAAGTAGATGCGGTCGGCATCCTTCTTGCCATTATTCCATTCGTTCAGGTAATCGGTGAGGATGTCTTTGGTCGTCAAAGAGGACGGGAAGATCAAAAGGGATTGGATCGTCGTATAGGAATTGACGAAGCTCAATAGGTCGATGACGTCGAATTCCTCTTCGCCGGAGAAGAAGCCGTTTTTGGTGAACATCCTGGTCAATTTGGTGATGTTCATGTCGGTCGTGTCCATGAGGTCGTATTCGCAGACGAAGTTCTTGGCCCACGAGAAATAGGTGCCGGGCGAGCCGGAATAACTGTACCTCACGCCCGTAGGATCGGAGAATTGGGACGCAACGCAGACGAAAGTCGCCACGTTATTGAAGGCGTTGGTCAGGGTCGTGATCGAAACCGCGGCATCGTCGTCTTCGGAAAGCCCGCCGACGATTTCGTCGATTTGCTTGACCGCCGCATTGAGTTTGGCGAGTCCGTCTTTGTCTTCGTCGATCGTCGTCGTTTCGTTGCCGTCATCGTCCTTCACGTATTCGCGGGCGATGAACCAATTGTCTTTCTGCGCCTGGTTCAAGGCATATCCCGCCCCGCCTTCGGTCACGTCGGACACCATGTATTCGGTGAGTTCCGGCCGATAGGCGATGGAGGAGGGCATTAAGCTGATATAGCTATCCTTCGAAGGCCTAAGGACCCCGACGATTTTGCATTTCAGCGGCTTGTAGATATCGTCATTTGCATACAGGTCCTCAATGGAATCGGGCGTGTCATAGACCGTGATCTCCTTTTCGCCGGCGATTCCGGTGTATTCGCCAGTCAGAGAATTGTAGTGGACGTTGGTCCATGATTTGCGGTTGAACGAGCGAGGTCCAAGCTCTTCCACGCGATAGAAATCGCTCGGCCTGTAGCACTTATATTCCTTGTAGCTCGTGTCGCCTTCGCCTTCATAGATGACGTCTTTGAAGTCGATGAGGTGGCTCGACATCGTCTCGTAGTTCGCGTTATTGGCGACGATCCCAAGTTTCTTAAGAACGCTCAGCTCGATGCGGTTAAAGCGATCGACCACGAGGACCATCTCGTCCTTTTCGGTCGGGAAGCGCCCATCGATGACGTCATATATCGAGGACATCTTATCGATTTCGCCATAGATCTCGTGCATGATCGTGCCAGGGATCGCTGTAACGGAGCTCACCGCGCTGCCCAAAGTCCCGGCCGAGGAATACTGGTTCACGCTTTTGACCGCATCGGTATCCCCGTCGGTGGTCATGAAATGGAAATCGAGGCCCGTGCGGTATTTCATCACCGACATCGCGGTCCCGTATGCCTTGCAGGTCGGGTCATTCATCACCCGTTCGACGTATTGGAAATATTCGGGGGTCAATTTGTTCTGGTGCGAGATGAACGCGTTCGAGCTCATATCATAGATATGGATCTGCCCGTCGTCGGGGAAGGCATTGTCCTCGGAATAGTCTTCGATGATCTTGCTCGCGTAGGAATATTGGTTCAGGGTCACCGAAATCGGGACGCTTGAGGCGACGGAGGCTTCGACGCGGTTGATGTAATCGGTGAAGCCGTTGCTCGTCGCCAAAACGAGGGCGACGCCCACGACGCCGATCGAGCATCCGATCGCCGTCAAAGCGGTCCTCGCCCGCTTCTTCGACATCGAGATGAACGCCGACTTCACAAGCGTTAATAGATGCACGTGTGACTTCTTTTTGCTGTTTTGGGCCTCTTCAGAGACGGGTTTTCCCTCAACGGGCGCGGTGTCGCTAGTCACCTTGCCGTCCGACATCCCGATGATGCGGTCGGCGTATTGGTTCGCGATATCCTGGTTATGGGTGACCAGGATGACGCAATGGTCCTTGCCGATCTCCTTGATGAGGTCCATGACCTGGATCGAGGTTTCGGAATCAAGCGCCCCGGTCGGCTCATCGGCCAAGATGATGTCGGGGTTATTGATAAGCGCCCTTGCGATCGCGACGCGCTGCTGCTGGCCGCCCGAAAGCTGATTGGGCTTTTTCTTGGATATTTCAAGCAGGCCGACCCGCTTCAGGACCTCATTGGTCCTAGTTTGGCGTTCCTCCACCGGGACGCCGGCGAGGCGCAGCGGAAGCTCGACGTTCTGATAGATCGAGTAATGCTGGATCAGGTTATAGGATTGGAAGACGAACCCAACATGCTTGTTGCGGTAGTCGTCCCAATCCGCGGATTTATAGTCTTTGGTGGATTTGCCGTTTATCAATAGGTCCCCATCGGTCGCGCGGTCCAATCCGCCGATGATGTTCAGCAAGGTGGTCTTGCCGGACCCCGAGGCGCCCAAAATCGCCACGAACCCGGTCCGCGGGAACTTTATCGATACGTCGCGAAGCGCGGGAAAAGGCTGCTTATCGACATAATAGTCTTTCGATATATGCGATAGTTCTATCGATACCTCTGCGTTTTCCACGATTCACTCCCAAACAGCACATATTATTATAGCAATAATATCGCGCGCCTGTGAGCGCAATTAAGAATTTTTTATACAGTGTCAATTATCGCCTTTTCCCGGCGAAGAACTCATCGATGACCGCGGCGCATTCTTCCTTCATGACCCCGCGGTAAACAAGGGCCTTGCTTTGGTCAAAAAGGCTCCCCTTCTGCGAGACCGCCCCGTATTGGGGATCATCGGCCCCATAGACGATCGTCGAGATCCTGCTCTGGATAAGCGCCGCCCCGCACATCAAACAAGGCTCAAGGGTCACGTAGATCGCGCACCCCTCCAAGGACCATCTTCCAAGCACCTTGGCCGCGAGCTTCATCGCATTGATCTCCGCGTGCCCCGAAATATCGAGGTCCTTTTCCCTCGAGTTATGGGCCTGCGCGATGACCTTCCCGTCCTTCACGATCACGGCCCCGACCGGAACTTCGCCCTCAGCTAAGGCAAGTCGCGCCTCACGGAGGGCTATTTTCATGAATTCCTGTTCCATATAGGTAAATGATAAAGCAAAACCACCGCACAGGAGAAGATTGCTTAAGGCTGCTCGGTTCCCCGCCTGACCTGGTTCACTACCCGCTCCTCGCGATGGCGGATTAATTATACCCATTCAGCCCCGAAAGACTACCCCTAATATCAAAAGACGCGACCCATGTATGCGAATTCGCTAACTTGGGGCGGCGCCCAGCCATACTAATCCATGGCTGGGGTGCCCCTCCCGGTCAAGACCCAAATCGCCAGAATGAGGACATAACGTGGCCCATCTGAAAAAATTCCCGTTGTGGCGTGGATGCGTTATTGCTCAAAACCGGCCAAACTGTGTCCTCATGCGGGCGGCCCACCCCGCAGACAAAACTATTTTTGTCTCGGGCGGGTCCCGACGACCTAAAAAGCCCAGTGGATTAGGCTGGGCTTTGAGGGTATCTATATATCCTTATTATTTATTTAATGGGTTTGATGACTTCCATGCCACCCATGTACTTCCTGAGGGGCTCAGGGATGAGGATGGAACCGTCGGCTTGCTGGCACTGCTCAACGAGGGCGGGGAAGACGCGGGAGGTGGCTAAGCCAGAGCCGTTTAGGGTATGGCAGTACTTGGTCTTGCCGTTCTCATCCTTGTAGCGGATCATGCCGCGGCGGGCTTGGTAATCCCTTGCATTGGAGACGGAGGAGACTTCCTTGTAGATGCCCATGGAGGGGATCCAGACTTCGATGTCATAGGTCCTGGCCATGGAGTGGGAGCAGTCGCCGGCGGCCAATTTATCGATTTGATAGACAAGGCCTAGGCCTTCGACCAATTTCTTGGCTTTGTTGACCATCTCTTCGAATGCGGCGTCGCTTCCTTCTTCGGTGGTGTATTGGACCATCTCGACCTTGTTGAACTGATAGCCGCGGATCATGCCCCTTTCCTCGGTTCTGTAGGAGCCGGCTTCCTTGCGGTAGCAGGGGGTATAGGCGAAGTATTTCCTCGGGAGGTCGTTGAGGGACAGGATCTCATTCCTGTGGAGGTTGACCAAGGCGGTTTCGGCGGTGGGGAGGATGAATTTGCGGGGTTCCATGTCCTCGAGCCAGAAGACGTCTTCCTTGAACTTCGGGAACTGGCCGGCGGTGTAGCCGGAGTCGTAGTTCAGGATGTGGGGCGGGAGGATCATCTCATAGCCGTCGGCGAGATGGTTCTCGATGAAGTAATTGAGCAAAGCCCATTCAAGGCGGGCGCCGAGGTTGGTGTAGATCCAAGTGCCGGTGCCGGAGATCTTAGCGGCCCTCTTGTAGTCGATCAATCCGCAGGATTCGCAGAGGTCGACGTGGTTCTTCGGGGTGAAGCCGAAGTCGCGTTCCTTGCCGAAATGGTAGACGGGGTGGTTATTTTCCTTGCCGCCGGCGACGAGGTCGTCGTCGGGGAGGTTCGGAAGGACCTCGACGAGGGCTTTGAGGTTGGCCTCGATCTCTTCGAGATGGGCTTCATCCTCTTTGCTCTCGGCGGCGAGGGCTTTGAC
Organism: Bacilli bacterium; assembly: GCA_024693415.1. The sequence goes on along the minus strand of JAILKX010000005.1, from coordinate 2,550 downwards.
CTTGGCGAAGATGGCTTGGACGTCTCCGCCTTCTTTCTTGACCTGGGGGACGGAAGCGGAGAGGCGGTTCCTCTCGGCTTTGTTGGCCTCGACCTTCTTGATGAGGACGAGCCTCTCCTCCGCGAGGTCCTGGATGGGCTTCGGGTCGAAGTCCCAGAGCTTCTTGGCGAGGGCTTCCTTGACGTAGTCGGGCTTTTCGAGAATTAGTTTGATGTCGATCATGGTTGTTCGATCCTCCTTATTTGGATTCGAATAGGCTGTTGTAGTATCCGATCAATTTTGTGGCTTGGCTCCTGAGTCCGTATTGCTGGACGGAACCGTACGCGTGCATTATAGTCCGCTTCGAGGATTCGAGATAGACATTATCGAGGTATTCCCCGGCGGATTTGGCATCCTTGAAGATGAACGAGTTCATCCCGTTCTCAAGGATCGGGTTCTGGGTTTGGTCGCCTAGGGCCACGACCTGCGAGCGGGTGGCGAAGGCTTCGAGGATGCTGACGGGGGAGGATCTCTCCGACATCAGCAGGAATGCGCCGGCGTGGATCAATCCAGAGCGGTAGACGTCATCTTCGGTGAGCAATTCGAAGCGCAGGTTGGACGGGGCTTTGTTCCTTAAGAAGTAGTAGCCGATCCTATCGTTTCCGTTGGCGGCCCCGAAGAAGAAGAACTTGACGTTAGGGGCGTGCCTCGCGATCTCGATGATGGAAGAGGTCGCTTTTTTGTCATGGTAGTTTCCGGTCGAGAGCACGAAATTGTCGCGCGGCGAGATGCGGAAGTAGCGCATGAAGATCTCGGATTCCGATGGGAGCGAGACGAAGCGGTCGAAGTTCACGACCGGCATCTCGACCTCGATCCTCTTGTCGATTCCCTTCTCTTCAAGAAGCTTCTTGTGGTAGGCGCTTGGGACGAAGATGAGATCTGCTAAACCCAGCAATTTCAGCGCATCTTTCCGCAAAACCCCATCTTTTTTGCCGTAATCGAGGAAGCTGCTGCCGGCGTCGTTCTCGCAATAGAAGGCGGATACGACGATCTTGGCGCCAAGGCCTTGGGCCTGCAACGCATGCTTCAATTCGCGCGGCGAAAGAAAATGAGCGACGTCAGGGCGGTCTTGAACAGACGCCACCCAAGGCACGCTCAATACCTCGCATTGTCCTTTGAGGTCTTTCCGCATGCGGTTTCCCTCAAAGGACGCGAGTTCATTCTTCGGTATGTAATCGATGAGGACCTTCATGGCCGCTCCGATTATTCCTCCCCTTCGTTATCGGAAGGGATCTCATCGACCTGGTCCGGGGTGACGACGGGCTCGTCGGCCACGGCTTCCTCCTCGGTCGGTTCGTAGACCTGTCCATCGTCGTCTTCATCGACATCGGAATGCGGGATGATGGCGGCGGAGGCGACTTTGGTCCTCTCGTCGACGTTGATGATCTTGACGCCAACGGTGTTGCGCGAGGAGATCTTGACCTCGGAGATCGGGGTGCGGATCACGAGTCCGCTCGCGGTGACCACGAGCAGGTCTTCGTCGCCGACGACGGCCTTGACCGTGCAGAGCTTGCCGGTCTTGGGCGAGGTCTTGATGGTGTAGACGCCCTGGGCGCCGCGCCTAGTGAGGCGATATCCGTTATAGTGGCGGGTGGTGCCGTCTTCGAGGACGACGTCGGTCTCCTTGGCATAGGAGATCTTGCCGTAACCTTTGGTGGTCAAAACAAGGATCCTATCGCCTTCGACGGTGGTGGCGCTGCCGATGATGGTATCATTCGCGCCAAGCCTCATGCCGGTGACGCCGGCGGCGCTGCGGCCCATGACGCGGACGTCGGTCTCGTAGAAGCTCACCATCTTGCCGTTATCGGAAGCAAGCGAAACGATGGCCTGGCCGTCGGTGCGCTTGACGTCGAATAAGCCGTCTCCTTCTTTGAGCCTGAGGGCGATTTTGCCGTTGGTGTGGATGGATTCGAACTCCTTGAGCGAGGTGCGTTTGATGACGCCCTTCTTGGAGATGAAGAAGAGGTATTGATCTTCCGGGTATTCCTCAAGCGGGACGATCGAGACGACCTTCTCCTCTTTGTCGAGGTGGAGGAAGTTCTGGGCGGGCATGCCCTTTCCGACGCGTCCGGAGTCGGGGATCTGATAGCCGCGGAGGCGGTAGACCTTGCCGACGGTGGTGAAGAAGAGGATGTCGGTGTGGGTCTTGGTGTGCTTGATGAGCTTCACGGTGTCGCCGCCGACGGTCTTCATGCCGGTGATTCCCTTGCCGCCGCGATGCTGGGCGGAGAAGGTGTCGTCATCGACGCGCTTGATGTAGCCGTTCCTGGTGAGGGCGATAATGATGTTCTTCTGCGGGATGAGGTCTTCGTTGTCGATGTCGGCCGCATCGTCGGAGATGTCGGTCAGGCGGTCGTCGCCGAATTTCTCTTTGACGGCGCTGATTTCCTCGACCATGAGCTCGACGATGTTGTCGCGGGAGGAGAGCAAGCGGTTGTACTCGGCGATGTTGGCCTCGAGGGTCGCTTTCTCGGCGAGGAGCTTGTCCTGCTCCATGCCCTGCAAGCGGCG
>JAILKX010000138.1 GCA_024693415.1 Bacilli bacterium | reverse complement strand
CGTCAAAACCCCCGATTTCCGCCTCCATAGCAAAGCCTTCTCCTTCGAGGAGCCGACCAACGACGCCAAGATCCTCAAGGACAAAGCCATGGAGCTTTACCGCGACAATTACGAGGGCCTCACCGTGCGCCTCATCGGCGTTACGCTTGGGAAATTGGTCGATCCCGCCAAGAACACGATCCAGATGAGCCTCTGGAACTACGAATCCTATGAGGAGCGCGACGCGACGAAGCTTTTGATCGCCGAACTCAACCGCAAACTCAAAAGCGGCTCTTTGATGCGCGGGAGCCAAGCCAAGAAGGGAAAGAAGAAAGATGGATCTCGTTGACGCGGTCGATACCTATTTCCAATACCTCCGGGCCAACAAGGGCCTCTCCGAGACCACGATCGCCAATTACGATGAGGACCTATTGCTTTTCCGGCGCACCTTCCCGGATAAGCAGACCACCGACGACCTTCTGCCCACCGACATCGAGGATTTTGCGATCGAGGAGGGCAAGAAGCAGCATTCCTCGGCCACGATCGCCCGCCGCGTCTCGTGCTTATATAACTTCTACCTGTTCCTCGACCGGCGCGGACTCGCCCATATCGGGGCCGAAAAGACCGAATCGCCAAAGCTCGGGAGCCATCTGCCGACGGTATTGACCTACGATGAGGTCGAAGCCCTTTTGGCGCAGCCAGACATCACCAAAGAGTCTGGGGCGCGCGATAAGGCGATGCTCGAGGTCATGTATTCCTCCGGCCTCCGCGTGAGCGAGCTCTGCGGGCTCAAGACCAACGCCATATCCTTCGAGAACCGCATCGTCACGATCCGCCAGGGCAAAGGCAATAAGCAGCGCAGCGTCCCGATTTCCGACGCCGCCTTGGATTACCTGAGGAACTACATGGACCATTTCCGGACCCGTAACCCCGGAAAGAAGAGCCCATACGTCTTCTTGAACCTCCGCGGCGCGCCGATCAGCCGCAACTATTTCTTCATGCAGGTGCGGAAATACGGCCAGATGGCGGGCATCGTCAAGGACATCAGCCCGCATACGCTCCGCCATTGCTTCGCGACCCACCTCCTCGAGCGAGGCGCCCAGATCCGCATCGTCCAGGCGATGCTTGGCCACACCCATCTTTCGACAACCCAGGTCTATACCCATGTCTCGAGCGAGCGCATCTCCTCGGCCTACGACGATTACATGGAGGATTGACCCGACCGTTTATAATCCCGCTTAACATTGCGCGCGTAAGCGTGATATGATTTCTAGCGGCAAAGAAAACATAGGAAGCCGCGCAAGCAAGGAGTGTATTCGCTATGCTGAATTTCAAGAAATACAAAAGGATATTCGTGATCGTCGCCGATTCCGCGGGCGTCGGCGAGGAGCCTGACGCCGCCAAGTTCAACGACGTCGGATCCAACACCTGGGCCCATGCCGCCGAATCGATCGGCGGGCTCACCGTCCCGCATATGGAGGCGATGGGCATCGGCGAACTCGACGACATCATGGGCGTGAAGCCCGTTTCCGACCATCCCCACGCGATTTCCTTGCGCCTCCGCGAGACGAGCAACGGCAAAGACACGATGACCGGGCACTGGGAGATGATGGGCGTGAACACCCAGAAGCCGTTCCAGACCTTCACCGACACCGGCTTCCCGCAGGCCCTCATGGACGAATTGGAAGAGAAGACCGGCCATAAGTGCATCGGCAACTATTCGAGCTCCGGCACCGAGATCCTCAAGGTCCTCGGCGAAGAGCAGAAGCGCGACGCCTCCTTGATCGTCTACACCTCGGCCGACTCGGTATTGCAGATCGCGGCCCACGAGGAATGCGTCCCCGTGCCCGAATTATATAGATGCTGCGAAATCGCGCGCGAGATCTGCATGCGCCCCGAATACCTCGTCGGGCGTGTCATCGCCCGCCCCTTCGTCGGCGAGGACAAGGATTCGTTCAAGCGCGACGGCGCCAACCGCCACGATTACACCGTCTCGCCGACCGGCATCACCGCCCTCGACATCCTCAAGGAAAACGGCTACATGGTGTCGGCGGTCGGCAAGATCAACGACATCTTCAACGGGGTCGGCATCACCAAGACCATCCACACCGCGACGAATGAAGAGGGGATGGATGAGACCATCCGCCAGCTGAAGGAAGAGGATTGGACCGGCGTCTGCTTCGTGAACCTCGTCGAATTCGATTCCGAATACGGCCATCGCCGCAACGCCCCGGGATACGCCCGTTGCCTCGAGGCGCTCGATAAGCGGGTAGGGGAATTCATCGCCAACATGCGCGAGGATGACCTGCTCATGATCACCGCCGACCACGGCAACGACCCGACCTTCCACGGCACCGACCACACCAGGGAGAAAGTGCC
>JAILKX010000131.1 GCA_024693415.1 Bacilli bacterium | reverse complement strand
ATCGCGGTAGGGGTCGCGAAGAAGAACAAATGCCTTGCGATCGCCACCGGCGAATCGATCGGCCAAGTCGCCTCTCAGACCCTCGAATCCCTATCGGTCATCAACGAAGTGACCAACTTCCCGGTGATCAGGCCCCTCGCCGTCAGCGACAAGGTCCAGATCATCGACACCGCCAAGCGGATCAACACCTATGAGATCTCGATCCGCCCGTTTGAGGATTGCTGCACGATCTTCAAGCCCAAGAAACCGAAAACGAAGCCCACCCTCAAGGACTGCGAGTATTACGAAGCGAAATTCGACTGGCAGCCGCTTGTGGAGGAATGCATCGCTAACGTCCGCCCGATCTACTTCTCCGAAGGCGAAGAAGTGGTGAGGGAACAAAAGGGGGAATAAGCCAATGGAACACTATCAGAATCAGCATTTCACGGGGGAGCGCGCCCTATTTCAGACCAATGGGGCCCGCATCGACCATTGCCTCTTCGACGATGGCGAGTCGCCGCTAAAGGAAAGCGCGAACCTCATCGTCGACACCGTCACCTTTGGGTGGAAGTATCCGCTTTGGTATGACAAGAACGTCAAGGTGAGCGACTCCGACTTCTTAGTCGGGGCCCGCGCTGGCGTCTGGTACACCGATAACGCCTCCTTCCTCCGCTGCAACGTCGAGGCCCCAAAGATGTTCAGGAAGTGCCGCGACCTTTCACTCAGCAACGTCGAATTCGTCGACGCCGCCGAGACGATTTGGTCCTGCGAAGGGGTGACGCTCAGCTTCGTCAAAGCCAAGAACGCCGACTATTTCGGATACCATTGCAATTCGCTGCGCATCGACGGCCTCGAGCTGGAGGGCAAGTACATCTTCGACACCTGCGAGGACATCATCATCAAGAATTCGCGCCTCATGACCAAAGACGCCTTCTGGAACTGCCGCGACGTCACCTGCGAGAACTGCTACATCGATGGCGAGTACTTCGGCTGGAACAGCGAGAACATCACCCTCATCAACTGCGAGATCCACTCGCACCAGGGCTTCTGCTACATGAAGAACGTGAAGCTCGTGAACTGCAAGCTGATCGACACCGACCTCTGCTTCGAATACTGCTCGAACATCGAAGTCGAATGCACGACCCCGATCGATTCGGTCAAGAACCCGCTATCGGGAACCATCAAAGCCCCGCGCATCCTCGAGATGATCCGCGACGACGACAAGGTCGACCATTCGAAGACCAAGGTCATCGTCGGAGAAGGACAGTTCGTCCATGAGATTTGATTTCGATGAGATCGTTGACCGCCGCCACACCGGCTCGGTCAAATGGGAAGGGCCTGACGATGAGCTGCCCATGTGGGTGGCCGACATGGATTTTAAGGCGGCTCCTTCGATCATCGAAGCGCTTCGCAAGAGGGTGGAGCATGGGGTGTTCGGCTACGTCGGCGATACGCCGGAGTGGTACGACGCCTATATATCCTATTATCTATACGCGCACGCGTGGAAAATCGATAAGGGGTCGCTTCTTTTCTGCACGGGAGTGGTCCCCGTCATCTCCTCTTCGGTCAGGAAACTCACGGAAGCAGGGGACAACGTCGTCGTTTTGCCGCCCGTCTATAACATCTTCTACAATTCGATCGTAAACAATAAAAGGAACCCGCTCGAAGTGCCTCTCCTTTATGATGGGGAACGCTTCGACATCGACTGGGATGGCTTGGAGAAAGCCTTCGCTTTGGAGAGGACCAAACTGGTCGTTTTCTGCAATCCGCATAACCCAGTGGGTCGAATTTGGTCCAAAGAGGAATTGACCCGCCTGGCGGAGCTCGCCAAAAAGCATAACGTCATCGTCTTGTCCGATGAAATCCATGGCGAAATCACGCCCCTAGATAAGCCCTACGTCCCATTCCTCACCGTAAGCGAGACCGCGAAAGAGGTAGGGTATGCCGCGATCTCGCCCACCAAGTGCTTCAACATCGCCGGCATCCAGACCGCGGCCATCGTGATCGACAATCCGGACATATTCGCCAAGGTGAAGCGCCAGATCAACACCGACGAGGTGGCGGAGCCTAGCGTCTTCGCGACCGTCGCCGCAATCGCCGCCTTCAACGAAGGCAGGGAATGGCTCAGCCAGATGAAGGAATACGTATTCGCCAACCGCGCCTACGCCGAGAGATTCATCAACGAGAATATCCCTGGCCTCCATGCGGTCCATGGCGAAGCCACGTACCTCCTATGGGTCGATTGCCGAGCGATAAGCGAAGATAGCCGACCCCTGTGCGATTATCTCCGCGAAAAGATGAAGCTACGGATCGCCGCCGGCGAAGTTTACGGAAAAGGCGGGCAGGGGTTCGTCCGCATCAACCTCGCTTGTCCAAGGAGCCAAGTCGAAGAAGGGATGAGGCGGCTCAAAGAAGGCATCGTGTCCTATAGCAAATAGCAAAAAACCTCCGCGCTGGCGGAGGTTTTCATTAGTCTACCTACGAAGGCCGATTAGCGGGCCTTCTTGGCGGTTTCGACGAGACCGGCGAACGCCTTCGGATCGTTGATGGCGATCTCGGAGAGCATCTTGCGGTTGATCTCGATTCCGCTCTTCTTCAGGCCGTCCATGAACTTGGAGTAGCTGATTCCGTTGAGGTGGCAAGCGGCGTTGATACGCTTGATCCAGAGCTTGCGGAAGTCGCGCTTGATGAGGCGGCGGGAATTGTAGGCGTAGCGGAGGGAGTGGAGGACCTGCTCCTTCGCGGTTTTGAATAGGAGATGCTTGGATCCGAAGTAGCCTTCAGCCTGCTTCAGGATCTTTTTGCGACGGGCACGGGTAACGGTGCCACCTTTGACTCTTGCCATTGTTAGTTATCTCCTTTACTTGACGATCATGAACTTGATGCGCTTGTAGTCGGTGCGATCAAGCATGCCCGAGCGGCGCAGCTGACGGCACTGCTTCGGGGTTTTGTACGGGGCATGGTGTCCCTTGTAGGCGTGAATGAACTTCACTTTGCCGCTGCCGGTGACTTTGATGCGTTTCATCAGCGAGCGATTGCTTTTCATCTTAGGCATGATTAGTCCTCCTATTTCTTTGTCTTACGTGCCACGATCGAGGAGTAGCACTTGCCTTCCCATGAGGGGGCTTTTTCGGTGTTGATGGGGTTCTCTTCGTCCGTAAGCAGGGCGATGAACTTCTTCAGCAGCTCCTCACCTAAATCCTTGTGAGCCATCTCGCGGCCTTTGAGGACGACGCGGACGTTGACTTTGTCACCATCGGCGAGGAAACCTCTCGCGTGTTTGGCTTTGGTGGCCATGTCGTGCTCACCGATCGAGATGTGGAGTTGGATCTCCTTGAGCTGTGCAGCCTTGGAATTCCTCTTCTGAGCGCGCTCGGATTTCTGTTTCTCGAAACGGTATTTGCCGTAGTTGAGGATTTTGCAGACCGGGGGATTGGCGTTGGGCGCGACGCAGAACAGGTCGAGGTTGTAGCTCGCGGCCAGCTCGTTGGCGGCGCGGGAGCTCATCTTCCCGAGGTTGTCCCCGTCAGGTCCGATGACCATGACTTCCGGGTAGCGGATGTACTCATTGATTGGATCGAATCTCTTTTGTGGGCGACGGCGGTCGTTTGGATTGAAGTTGGCTATGGTGTGTATTCCTCCATTATCGAATAAAGGCCG
>JAILKX010000119.1 GCA_024693415.1 Bacilli bacterium | reverse complement strand
CGTGGATGAATGCTACAAAAACGGCGCAAAACGCGTATATGTGAATTGGAACTCGCAGAAAATCGGCCGCATCGCGATGAAGCGCGGCGACAAGAAGAACCTGGCCGAGGTGTCGCCTATGGACATCGCCGAGCAGGAGTTTATGAACGACAATTTGCCTTGCATGATCTATATCCTGTCTGAGGACCCTGATGGCCTCAAAGGCCTCAATCCCGCCAAGATGGCCTATGTCCGCAAGGAGAGGATGAAAGTCCTCGCCCCGTACCGCGAGAAGCGTGAGGACAAATATCAGTGGTGCATCGCGGGCGCTGCCTCGCCCGAATGGGCCAAAAAGGTCTTCCCCGACCTTCCGAAGAAGAAGGCGGTCGAAAAGCTTTGGGAAGTCATCCTCGAGACTTCGAGGGCGGCTGATGGCAATGGCATCGCGAACTGGGACGCCCACGACGCGAACCTCAGAAAGCAATACAAGAAGCTGAACGACATGCATCTGGTCGCCTTGCATTACACCTCAAGCAACGGGACCGATCTGAAAGTCGGGCTCATCCCCGAGGTGAAATGGCTCGGCGGCGGCGAGACTTTGGCCGACGGAACGTTCTTCCAGCCCAATATCCCGAGCGAAGAGATCTTCACCACGCCGAGGAAAGGCGAGGCCGAGGGCATCGTTTATTCTGCAAAGCCCCTTGCTTATCAAGGCAACGTCATCCGCAACTTCTGGGTGAAGTTCGAGAACGGGAAAGCGGTGGACGTCGGCGCTGAAGAAGGTGAGGAGCTGCTCCGCTCGATTCTCTCGATCGACGAAGGTTCCGCGTATTTGGGCGAGTGCGCGCTCGTTCCCTATGATTCTCCGATCAATAACACCGGCATCTTGTTCTACGAAACCCTCTACGATGAAAACGCCGCCTGCCATTTGGCGCTTGGCCGCGGGTTCGGAATGCTATATCCAGGCTATGAGAATATGGATAAGGACCAATTGCTTGAAAAAGGTATAAACTGGTCCTCGAGCCACGTCGATTTTATGATCGGATCCAAGGATCTGAACATCGTCGGCACCACTCAAGACGGCCAGGAAATCCAGATTTTCAAGGACGGTAATTGGGCAATCTAAAATCGAAATTGTTCCGATTGCTCCTGACTTGCAACCGATAGTTGCGGGCATGAAAAGCAGAGTTGGTAGTCGCAACTGGCACACCAAGGCTACCATTTGAGCGTCTCAAGGAGGACAACACCATGACAATCGAAATCGCAAATCGCCTAGTCGAACTCAGAAAGAAGGCTGGTCTCTCTCAGGAAGAGCTCGCCACCAAGCTTGGCCTCTCGCGTCAGGCGGTATCCAAATGGGAACGCGCGGAAGCGTCTCCCGACACCGACAACCTTATCTGCCTCGCCAAGCTCTATGGGGTGAGCCTTGATGATCTTCTTAATTCGGATCAGTCCTTGGAAGAGATCGCGAGCGAAACCAAAGAACACGAAGAAGCCAAGGAAAACAAAGACACGTCCCGCGTGTTTTTCGGAAGCTGCCCCGAAGGAAAGATCGAGGTGACCCTAGAAGATCTGGACGATGATGGAGACGATGATTGGGACGAAGACGGCGCCGAAGCCACGATCAACGGTGAAAGGACATCCTGCATCCGCTTGGGGAACACCGTCTATGTCAAATCGCTTAAAGAAGCTCAGCGCAGGAGAAGGATCGAGAAGATCAGTGGCGCAGTGACCGGCGCAACCGTGTTGATCGTCACCGCCGTCTATGTTACTTGCGGCATGCTCCTTAGCGACACCATTCCTCATATTTGGGGCTCTTGGTGGACGCTTTATATGCTCGTGATGATCATCCCCAGCATTTTCGGCTCCTTCAAAAACAGGAAGCTCGCCGATTCTACCGGAGCGGTAGTCGGCCTTGCGGTCGCTAGCTATATCCTCCTTGGCTTCTATGTGGGCGCTTGGGGAGTCGCTTGGCCCGTGTTCCTTGCCATCCCACTATGGGGAATCTTCGCCAGTCAGATCGATGATGCGTTTAAAGATAAGCGACATCAAAACGATTACAAGGTCGAAATCACTCGATAACCGATACACGCCCTCGCTGAATTCGAACCAACGAGGGTTTTTCATACCCGCTGCAAATCGATTAAGTTAGGAAAGGCAATACGCTTCTCGCCGATGAACAAGGCGTGATTTATGACGTCGATCTTCGATATCGTTCCATCAAGATAATAGAGATACCCGTCTTCCCAGTATTTGGCCTTTATCGGCTCCTCGTCATAGTGGACCAGTATTTCGTTGATTTCCTCGGCCCTGTCGCTGGAAATCAGAGGCCTAGGCGTCTTCCTTTTCTCATACAGCATCTTGGCCAAGACGGTGGATTGCTCTATCAAAGACTTATAGGGCATCCATTTCATCATTCCCCTGTCTGCGCTCATGCTTTGTGCCCTCCTATTTGCCCATGCCTTTCGCGGATCGTCGAATCCGGAAGCAAAGACGTGGCCCGCAATACCGTATTCCTGCCGTAGCTTAATTGGATATCGTCTATCGTAAGGTTCAAAGAACGCTTCTCCGCTTCTTCTTCCGGCGAATCGAATATAGAACCCTGGATCGAGTGATAGTCTTCAAGCTTCGAGAAGCAGATGCCTAGACCGCGAATCGTCACGTTGCAGCACGAACAATCCGCCAGATAATAGACGACGTTGCATAACGAATCGTTGTCGTCGGTCGCGATATCGAGGGTTGCCTGTTTGGCAAATCCGCCTCCAATTTCCAGCCCGTGATAGAGCGAAACCGATACACGTCCCGCCTTCTTTCCTTCTAAGCGGAGCCTTAGGCATAGGTCGTCGCACATCTCGCGGAGCAATAATTTCGCTCCGCTTAAGGTGTAATCCTTCATCAAGGTCTGCCCGATGCTCAGGTTTTTCTCCTTTGGCGTATATGTTTCATGGATATTCGTTTCGTCGATGCCGTTTGATAAGGCATGGAGCTGATCTCCGATGATTCCGAACTCTTTGTGCAGCACGGCGGGGTCTGCTTTTGCCAATGCCTCTACGCTTCGGATTCCGATGCGGTCCAGTCGCGTTGAGATGCCGGTCGATATACCCCAGATTTTTGTGATGGGGCTGATGGCCCAGAGCTTCGTTTTGACGTCCTCATAGGTCCATCGCCCGATATAGGGCGGATTCTTTTTCCCTTCGTTATCGAGGCATACCTTTGCGAGGAACATATTCGGGCCCAGTCCGCACGTGGCGACAAGGCCCAGCTTTTCTTTGATTTTCTTTTGGATTTGGGCGCAGAGCTCTTCTGCGGTGCAGCCATATAAAGATAAATATGGCGTGAGGTATAGGAACGATTCGTCGATTGAATAGACGTGGAGGTCCTCCTCGCTCACGAAGTCCAAAAAGATTGAGACGACCCTGGCGCTCATGGTGATGTAATACGCCATCCGTGGGGTAGCGTATATCAAATTCGGCACATTCGGCAAATCGCGGATGCGGCAGACGTTAGGTATTTTGTAACGCTTTTTGAGGATGGGTGATACCGACATGACGATGGAATTCGCCGACCTGCTTTTATCGGCCACAACCAAAGGCGCGGTAAAGATATCGAGCCCTCTTGCGGCGCACTCGCAACTTGCGTAGAAGGACTTCAAATCGATCACTGCGTATATTGGTTTAAGCGGTTGTTCCATCATGGTAAGCGAAATCATAAGGAACAACTTTTTCTATTGGAGTCTTGTCTTTGGGCTGTTCGCTTTTGGCGTACGCCCCAGTTTCTATATGGTGTCCAAACCAAAACCGAAAAATCAGTTATAGCCTAATGGCGTGTGATAGCAGGGCACTCAGCACGCCTAAATCAGTTTTTGTTCATGACGAACAATGTCGTTTTCGAAGCGCGAAAACAGGATCTCGGACGTTATCGCAGGGGATGTTCGGCCAGTATTTTCTTGCGGAGGGCCTCGGCTTTGATCTCAAAGTAGAGTCCGATGGCGAATCCGGCGGTCGCCCCAAACCACGCGACGTAGAACCCTGGAGTGTATCCGAGATAGTTCAGGAAAGAGAGGAACGGGATCGTGCGGTCATAAACCCCAAGGACTTCGGATGCGGTCACCGTCCAATTGTCAGGCTGGGGATTCGCGTCTCCTTGGGTGTGAAAATTTTCTTGTCCTGGATCGTCAATGATTCGATGGACGATATACTTGTTTTCCTTTTGGAACAAGATGACGTCGTATTGCTTCAACTCGCCGAAATCCTTTTTGAACGCCGCGAGGTCATAGCAATAGATCTTCTCGGTTAAGGAGTTCGCCGCAACGTAGGTGTTCGCGGAGTGGACGCTTGCCATGGAGGACGAATTCACCGAGACCCAATATTCGTTGCCGAACAAAGGCGCGCCGGCATAGACGACCTTTGTTGCGAAGAGCCCGACCGAAACCGCGAAATAGCAAAGCAAAGCAACCGTTAGCCAACGCTTTCCCGTCGGCAGCAAAGCGCCGTCGATGTCGCCGGATTCGTACCGCTTGACCCGCAGCTGGTGCGACTTGACCGAAAAATACGTCAGATAAATCAAACAGACGACGACAAGCAGCCCAAGCAAGACGGCGATGAGGATTTCTACGGTATCCATTGCGGTTATTTTATCATGGCAATCATCGCTGAAACCCAGCGAATATTCTTCGTACAACTCCTCTCAATATGCGTAGCGCCGATAAATACGCACTTGCAACGCGCGTGCGGTTTATTCAAAATTGTCTTAAGCACATACAACCATGAAATTTGCAAATCGTTACGGACATTTTTCCGACGATGGCAAGGAGTTCGTCGTTACGGACCCTTTCACTCCTCGTCCATGGGTGAATGTAATCTCTAACGGAGATTATTCCATCGTCGTTTCGCAGGCTGGGGGTGGTTTTTCTTTTCGCGACAACGCCGAACAGAATCGCCTGACCCGCCTATACCAGGACATCGTTAAGGACGACTGGGGCAAATACTTCTATATTCGCGACAAGGAGTCGAAGAAGTATTTTTCGACGGCCTTGAAGCCCATCATGACCGGCTATGACCGTTATGAGGTTCGCGTCGGCATCGGCTATACGAAATTCATCCGCGTCCAAGACGGCTTAGAGGTTACGACAACCCAATTCGTGTCCCCCGATAAGCCGTTGGAATATATCCGCATCCGCATCGAAAACAAGAAACCCCGTGCCCGCCGCCTCGACGTGACCTCCTATTTTGAGTGGGCGCCGGGAATCGCCTATGACAACCACCGCGAATTCCACCGTCTCTTCACGACCGTCGATATCGATGAGGCGAGGAAGGCGATGCTCGTCACCAAATGCCTCTATGGCTTCCCCGATAGCAAGGGGCGTTACAACAACGACGATTGGCCCTATACGGGATTCTTGGCTTCTTCCGAGCCCATCGCCTCTTTTGATGGCGACAAAGCGACTTTCATCGGCATGTACCGCGATGAGAAAGACGCCAAGGCGATGGAACAGGAATCCTTGGCGAACAGCAAGGGGCGCTTCCTCGATCCCTGCGGCGCCCTCCGCGTCGATGTGGATCTTGGGCCAAACGAATCCCGCGAGATCGTCTTCGTGATCGGGATGGCGAAAAAAGAGGAAGAGGATCTTGGCTCCTTCCTTTCCCGCGCTTCCTCCGCCTGTGCGGAAGAGGATTTCGAAAAGCTCAAGGTATTCTGGGAGAATCTGCTTGGCAAAGACGTCGTCGAAACCGACGACAAGAGGTTCGACTTCTTCACGAACACATGGAGCAAATACCAAGCCATCTCCTGCAGACTATGGGCCAAAGCCGCTTATTACCAGATCAGCGGCGGCATCGGATTCAGGGATCAGCTTCAGGATTCCCTCGTCTTCCTCCAAAGCAATCCGGAGCTGACCAAAAAGCAGATCATGCTCCACGCCGAACATCAATTCTTCCATGGCGACGTCTACCATTGGTGGCTCACCATCCATAGCTGGGGACCGCGCGGCAATTGCAGCGACGATTTCCTTTGGCTCGCCTTCGCGACGATCGAATACATTGACGAGACCGGCGATTTCTCGATTCTCAAAGAGAAGTCCCGCTACGTGGATGACGCGACCATGGATCCTTTGTATATCCATATAAAGAAAGCGATCTACCGCTCGATCGAGCTCACCTCGCCCCGAGGCGTTCCCCTTATGGGCGACCACGACTGGAACGATGGCCTTTCGGCCGTCGGCCATGGTTTGAAAGGCGAATCTTTCTGGGTCAGCGAATTCCTTTATTACATCTTAAAGAAGATGGATAAGATCCTCGATTACGAAAAGGACGAGGAATTCCGCAAAGTGGTCCGCGAAAAGGCGGAGCTCACCAAGAAGACGCTCAATGAGTTCGGCTGGGATGGAAGCTATTTCCTCCAAGCCATCAACGATGAGGGCGAGAAGATCGGATCCTCTTCATGCGAGGAGGGAAAAGTCTTCCTGAATCCCCAAATTTGGGCCGTCATCTCCGACATCACGACCGAAGATAGAAAGAAGTCGGCGATGGAAGCGGTGGACCAATACCTCTTCAGGGACTATGGCACATTGCTCCTATATCCCGCCTATTCCCATCCCTGCACGGAAATTGGCTACATCACGAGATATGCTCCGGGCCTGAGGGAAAACGGCGGCGTCTACACCCATGCCGCGACCTGGTCCACTTGGGCCTATGCCTTGATGGGCGAGAACGAAAAAGCCTATGAAGCCTATATCAGGATCAACCCGATCGCCCGCGGCGAAAAGGACATCGACGTATTCCAAAGCGAACCTTATGTGACCCCTGGCAATAGCGATGGCCCGATCTCCCCGTATTACGGAAAAGGCTCATGGAGCTGGTATTCCGGATCGGCGCAGTGGATGCACCACGTGGCCGTGAGCCATATCCTCGGCGTCGAGGGCAAGGCTAGCGGCGTCGAGATCCACCCGTGCCTCCCCGCTCACATGAAGGGATACCGCTATGAGAGGGTGTTCGGAAAAGCCAAGCTGAAGATCGTCGTTGAGCGCGGCGACAAAGAGGAGCTTCGGGTTAACGGGGACCTCGTAAAAGGGAGATTCGTTGAAATCGACGGCTCCGAAAAGACGTATGAAATCCATCTGAAGATGGTGAAATAAAATTAGAAAGGACTGCAAAAATGAAGAAATCTCTGCTATTTGTCTGCTTGCCGATGCTGCTCGCTTCCTGCGGGTCGTCGAACTCGACCGCCTCAAGCGCGCCCTCGACCGCATCCTCCGAACCGACGTCTGAAACGTCTGCGCAGGAGAGCAGCCCCACGTCTACGGCCTCTTCCGTTCCTGCCGGACCGAAGAAAGAGCTCATCTATCGCAGCTGGGACCTTGGCACTGAGGCTCAGAACAATGAGGAGCGCCAGCTCGTGCAGGCCTTTGAGAAGGCCGAGAACGTCACGGTCCACATCGTCGAGAACCCGGGATCGGGCAATGCGTATTGGGATGGCATCAAGGCGAGCGTGTTCAATGGCATTGACCGCGCCGATGTCATGATGGTCCCGAACCTCGACTGGCCGCTCGCGAGCCAATACCTCATGAACATCAAGGAATACACCGACGCCGATGAGGAATTCGCGAAGGTCCCCGCTTCGATCAGGGACGCCTGCGCCTTCAAATCCGGCGTCTATGCCGTCCCGGCGAGGATGAACCTGCAGGGCTATTTCCTCAACACCACCTTGATCGAAGGCACTTTGGGCGTCCGCACCGACAAGTTCGATTGCAATTCCGAATTCGATAAGATCTTGAACGTCGTCGACAAAGCCTATGCGAACAAGAACGTCGTCGGACTCGATTCGGCGGCCCACTTCATCGACACGATGGCAAGCGTCCTCGACGAAACCGGCGAAATGGGCTATTTCACCTGGGATGGGGCGTCATACCACCTCGATTCCACCGCCTTCATTTCCGGCGTCCAGCAAGCGCGTGCCCTCTTCGATGCGGGCAAGACCCTGGATTCCTATGACGCGGAGAAGAAAGAGGCGTTTGGACTTGATCCCGAACTCGATCCGAAGGCCGATGCCTGGAACAAAGCCAAGCTTGCGATCCGCTACGGCTACACCTACGAAATCCCCGACATGCTCGAGAACAACACCCTCAACCAATCCTATAAGTTCGTCGGCAACCCCGGCGGAAAGATCACGATCGTCGGCGACTATTACGGCATCTACAAGGACACCAAAGAGCCTGAGCTCGCCTACAAGTTCGCCAAATGGATGAGCTTCGGAAAACAGGGCTTCCTCAAGCGCATGGAGCTTTATGAAGCCAAAGGAAGCGTCAACTCGCTTCCGCTTACCGACGACGAAGAATTGATCGATAAGTATTTTGAGATGTTCGGCTCGACGAGCGAGATGAGCGGACTCGAGGATGCCTACGATTACATTCAGGAAAACTCGATGGTCGAGGGCGTCAAAGTCGTCCCCGGCTTCCTCCAAGCGAGGCAGAACAAAAAGACCGGCATCACGTTAGGCGAAATCGAGAACGCCACCATGTTCGAACTCCTCAACGCCTGCGTCGTCGGCGGCGAGGACATCGCCAATTACGCCACTGAGCTCAACAAACTCGCCAACAAGACTTATTCCAGCTGGATGGAACTTTATGGAGGCGACTACGAATAAGGCGAGGACAAAATTCCGCGACACCAAATTCGCAAAATTCATAGCCAGCCATAAGAAGCTGACGATTGGAGCCGGGGTCGTTTTGGCGTTAGCCATCGCGATCACGGTACCGGCGATTCTGGGGTCATTGCCTTATCAGGGCGATTTTAGCTACGCCTTGAATGCCTATAAGTCCGCCGCTGAGCCTTCGACCGAAATTGCCTATGAGGCTTCCTTTGCCGATGCTTCCGGGGCGGTGGATGTCGATGGCCGGAAGGCGATCCTTTCTAGCCCTGGCGACGTCACCTCCTATCAAGTGGACGTCGCTGAGGCGGGCGATTATTCCTTTACTTTGTCCGAAGATATCCTTTCTGGTGGGTTCAGGGATAACGAATTCGTCATCCGGGTGGACGGCGACGTCGCTTGCTCCCGCGGCAAGGTCCGCGCCTACGTCCATAATGTGACCGAGGAGTTCAATAAGGACCGCTATGGCAATGAAATCTGCCCATCTCAGGAAGCTTTGCCGGGATGGCATTCGCAAGGGATATATGATTACGATTACCTGGACCCCAGCCCGCACCGTTTCACTCTGTCTGCCGGATCGCATAGCATTGAGCTTGAGCACCTATCCGGCGAAAACGTTGCCCTAGGCGGCATTTCGCTGCAAAGGTTCCAGGCGATCCCATCCTACGAGAAATACCGCGAGGGGCGCGAATCCGCGACATATGGCCAGCGGATTAAGGAAATCCAAGGCGAGCATTTCGCATACAAGAACGACACGAGCCCGATCCCGTCTTCTTCCGCCGATATCCATGTCTTGCCTTATGCAACCATGGAGTCGATGCTGAACGTCCTCGGCAATTTCTCCTCCTCCGAGCAGATCGTGACCTATTCGTTCGAGGTCGAGGAGCCGGGCGACTACCGGATTCGCTTTAACCTGAACATCCCATCTTCCAACCATGTGGCTTTCGCTACCTTCCGAATCGATGGGGCCACTCCGTTCGGCGAGCTTCTGCATTACCCGCTTTCCCCGACTTCCGGGTTCTCGGAGGTGACGCTTCAAAACGCTTCAGGCGAGCCTTTCCGCTTCTATTTGGATAAGGGCGTGCATGAATTATCGATCAAAGTCGACCATTCGCTGTATCGCGGAATCATCTCCGATATTGACGCCGCTTCCAATAGCCTGAGCGAGCTTTACCTTGCTCTTAAGCGCATCGCCGGAACCTCTTCCGGCAACAAGGAATGGGACCCTGAGACCGATTTCCCGGGCATCACCGAACGCATCTCCGCTGTCCGCGACACCGTTGCCTCCTTGCTTCCGAAGATCCGCGAAATCAATGGCTCGGACGCGAACTTCCAAGCGCTGATTTCCTTGCAAAGCGCGGTGACGAGTTTGAATGGTATTTTAGAAAAACCACGGCAAATCCCCAACCGATATGCGGAGTTCTCCGAAGGTTCTGGCTCAATCGTCGAGAATTTGGCGACCGCTTCCTCGGACATCAAATCCACTTCGATTGAGATCGATCGCATCCTGATCGGCGTCGCTGGGGACGACCGCTTCTCCGAGCCCAAGAACGGATTCGACGCGTTCTGGGAGAAGACCAAGAAGTTCTTCCTGTCCTTCACCTACGACTATTCGATGACAACCTCCTCCGAGAACACGATCGAGATCTGGGTCGCCCGCAGCAGGCAGTACGTGGACCTCATGCAGGAGATGATCGACAACAGTACCTTCACTAAGGACACCGGCTATAACGTCCGCTTCATATTGCTGAGCGACGAATCGAAGTTGATCTTGTCCAACGCCGCACGCATTTCTCCCGACGGGGTCATGGGCATCTCGAACTGGCTTCCCTATGAAATGGGCATCCGCGATCTGACCGTCGACCTCACAACCTTCCCGGATTACGGCGAGGTGATTGACCGCTTCTCGCCTGGCGCTTTGATTTCGCTCATCGCCGATGGCAAAGGGCTCGCCCTCCCCGAAACCCAGGATTTCTATGTCCTCTATTACCGCAAGGACATCCTTAAAGAATATGGATTAGAGGTTCCTTCGACTTGGCAGGAGCTGATCGGCACCTTGCCCAAGATGCAGCGCAACGGACTCAATTTCTATTTGCCGCTTGGCTCGTCCACCTCGTCCAAATCGATCATGACGACCGCTCCGTTTATCTATCAATACGGCGGCAACCTCTTTACCGACGATGGGCTTAAGACGACGATCGACGAAGAGACTTCGCTGAACGGCATCAAGATGATGACCGAGCTCTTCACCCTTTACGGCTTGCCGACCCAGGTCGCCAATTTCTTCAATTCCTTCCGCGCGGGTTCCCTGCCCATGGGCATCTCGACCTTCGACACCTATGTCAAACTCACCCTTTCCGCCCCTGAACTCGCCGGCAAATGGGGGATGGCCCTCGCCCCTGGCGTGATGCGCGACGGCAAGATCGTCCGCGATCAGACCGGATCTGCGCAATCGATGTGCCTCATCGACAAAGGCGAGAAGAAAAACAACGCCGGATGGGAATTGCTGAAGTGGTGGTCCAGCAAGGAAACGCAGGCCGAATTCGGGCGCAGGCTTAGCCTCCAATACGGCAAAGGCTATATTTGGAACAGCGCGAACCTTGAGGCGTTTGACCAATCCATCATCTTCAACGACGATGAGAAAGCGACGATCCTCGGGCAGTGGCAGCATATGCGCGAAATCCCGCGTGTCCCCGGCTGGTACATGTTGGAGCGCGAGCTTTCGAATTCCTGGAACAACATCGTCCTCAATGGGAAGAACACCCGTTCGACCATCGAGGATGCGGTCGATCTCATCAACAAGGAATTGACCCGCAAACTGATCGAATTCGGATACCTCGATAGCGCCGGCAACGTCTTGCGGGCCTATCAGGTCACAACCCGCGAATCGATAGAGAAACTGAAGGAAAGGAGGGCGTCATGAAGAAAACGCGTTCGTTCACCGATGCGAATGGCAAAGTCATTACTTTTGCGGCGGATGACGAAAAGGAAAACAGGATCGGCGGCGTGAAGAACAAGATCTCGTCGCTCGTGATGATCGCCCCGTATTTGCTTTCCTTCCTCGTCTTCATCGTTTTGCCGGTCGTGCTCGCCATCGTGCTTTCGTTCACGAACTTCAATTCGATGACGTTCCCCAATTTCGTGGGCCTCACCAATTACATCAACCTCTTCACCACCGACTCGGTCTTCATGCAGAAGATTCTGCCGAACACCATCCTCTTCGCGGTCATCTGCGGCCCGACGAGCTATATCCTCGCCTTCCTTCTAGCGTGGATGCTTGCCCAGATTCCTAAGCTCCCACGCACGATTTTGGCTTTGGCGATCTATTCGCCTTCGCTCACCGCCGGCGTGGCGATGCAGGTCGTCTGGACCGTCATCTTCTCCGGCGACGCGAACGGCTACCTGAATGCCTTCTTGCTGAGCAATGGGTTCATCACCGAAGCGATCCAATGGCTCCAAAGCGAGCAATTCCTGATGCCGATCATGATCATCGTCACCATTTGGTCGAGCATGGGAATCGGCTTCCTCGCGATGCTGTCCGGCATATTGAATATCGACCCGCAGCTATATGAAGCCGCCTATTGCGACGGGCTTAAGAACCGCTTCCAGGAAATCGTCTACGTCACGATCCCATCCATGAAGCCGCAATTGCTCTTCGGCGCGGTCATGGCGGTCGTCAATACCTTCCAGGCCGGCTCGATCGGCGTCGCCTTGTCCGGGTCGAACCCCACCCCGAACTACGCGGGCAGCTTGATCGTCAACCATATCGAGGACTATGGCTACATCCGTTACGAGATGGGCTATGCCAGCGCGATTTCCGTCGTGCTATTGCTCTTTATCTATCTGATTTCGAAAATCGTGAGAAAGGTGCTCGCGAGCAAGGATTAAGGCTATGTCATACCAAGGCAGGAAGATAAATCCGACGCGGTTCCACCCGAGCCAGATCAAGTTCTACGCGATCTTGATCCCGATGGCGATCTTCATGGTCATCCCGATCGTCTATCTTTTCACGACCGCCTTCAAACCGCAGGAAGAGCTATTCAAATTCCCGCCGTCGATTTGGGTCTATAAACCGACTTGGAAGAACTTCCAGGATCTGTTCGCCTTATTTCAGACGAGCAGCGTCCCAGCGTCGCGATACCTCTTCAACTCGATCCTCGTCACCGTGCTGACGGTCGTCGTTTCGGTCGTCCTTTCCGTCAGCGCCGGCTACATCCTTTCCAAGAAGAATTTCAAATTGAGGGGACTCCTGTTTGAAATTAACACCCTCGCGCTCATGTTCGTGCCGATCGCCGTCACGATTCCCCGCTTCATCATCATCGTCAATTTGGGCCTCATCGACCGCTTCATCTCGAACATCCTTCCGATCGTCGCGATGCCGGTCGGCCTCTTCCTCATCAAACAGTTCATCGACCAGATACCGGATTCCTTGATCGAGGCCGCGCGCATCGACGGGGCGGGCGAATGGACGATTCTCTTCCGCGTCGTCATGCCGATGGTCAAGCCAGCGCTGGCGACGGTGGCCATCTTGTCCTTCCAAAGCGCCTGGGGCGCCACGGAAGCGAGCGTCTATTTCCTAAACGACGAGTCGCTGAAGACGTTCGCGTACTATATCGCGACTTTCACCGCGAGCGGGAACGCCGCCACCCAAGGCGTCGCCGCCGCGAGCGCCCTCATCATGTTCTTGCCTAACCTTATTATATTTATCGTCATGCAATCGCAGGTCATGGACACCATGGCCCACTCGGGGATCAAATAGCCATGAAGACGCGCACGAAGGTCAGCATATTCGCCGCCGGGCTCGGATTATTCTTCCTCGCAGGCGCCTTGCAGCCGATGATCGGCTATGCGATTCCTTATGGGTCCGAGGCTTTGGGCCCGGACGGGGCGCTCGTATCGGCCGAACCCGCATATTTGCCTAGCCGCAAGCTCACGATACCCGAAGGGGCATCCGAATATCGGACGCTTTCCTCGCCGGAAAGCCTCTGCGTCGATAAGGAGACCGACACGGTTTATCTGGCCGACACCGGGAACGCCCGCATCGTATCGCTGTCGGGCGAATCGCAGGCGACCTTCGCCGAAGTCTTCGATTATGAAAACGGCGATGGGGCAAAAATCACCTTCTCGAAGCCGACTGGCGTCTATGTGAATTCGACCTCTTTATATGTGGCCGACAAAGGGTTGCAGAAAATCGTGGTCCTCGATAAGGAGACGCTCGAGTTCAAGCGCGAGTTCTCGCGCCCCGAATCCCAGCTCGTCGGAACCGCGACCAAATTCAGCCCCACCAAGGTTTGCGCGGACGATTCCGGGAACGTCTATTGCGTGCTCGAAGGCTCTACCAAAGGCGTCATGCAATTGGACGATCGCGGCGAATTCGTGGCATACGTGGGTGCGAATAACGCCCAAATCACCCTCTTGTCCCGCCTGCAATCCTTCTTCGGCGTGACCTCAGACGACTATATGCTTTCCGCCGGCGCGGCAGTCACCAATATCTGCCTCGACAGCAAGGGCCTGCTTTACACGGTGACCAATAATTCCGCCTCCTGCGTCAAGAAGCTCAACACCTCCGGCAACGCCGTCCTCACCATGAATTACGACGACAAGGCGACAGTATCCGCCTTCGTCGATGACGATGGCAATATCTTCACGGTCCAGTCGAACGGATATTTGACGGCCTATGATTCGTATGGTTCGCTTCTGTTCCGTTTCGGCGGGCGCAATGACGAAGAGATATTGGGCTCGCTGAATTCCCCGGTCGGGTCGGCGATGCTCAGCAACGGCGAGCTTTTGATCCTCGATAAGGAATCGGGAATCGTCGTGAGCTATGAGCCTACCCGATTCGCCAAATTGATATATCAGGCGGTCCGCTATTACAAAGACGGCCTGTACCTTGAGGGCGAGGAGAGCTGGAACGAGCTTCTCCGATACAACGCCAAGTTCATTTTGGCGTACAAGGCTTTGGCCAAGGCATCCATGAAGAAAGGCGATTACGATACAGCCCTTCATCAATTTAAGTTAGCGGAAGACCGCGAAGGCTATTCCGAGGCGTTCTGGCAGGTTCGCGACCGCTGGATCAGGGCTAATCTTGGATGGGTGTTGCTCCCGATCGTGATCGTGGTGGTAGCGGTGGCCGGGCTGAAGCTTGTCTATAAGCTGAAGCCGGCGGCTTTGAGCGCGCCCATATCGGTTTGGCAGCGCGGAAAGAAGGCCCCTGTGGTGAATGAGACGCTATTGATGTTCTCCTTCATCAAGAGCCCGCGAGACGTCATCTACGAGATAAAATACAAGGGACGTGCATCGATTTACGGCGCCATATTCCTCTATGTGCTGTTCGCCGCGATCCAGATTCTGAAGGTCTATCTGACCGGATACCTATTCAATGACGTGGGGCGGAGCGATGGACTTAGGACTATCCTTCTTTCGACCATCCCCTTGCTCTTCTTGGTGTTCTGCAATTACGCGGTGAGCTCGGTACGCGACGGCGAAGGCAAGCTCCGTGACATCTTCATCGGATTCATATATGCGCTATCCCCATATTTGATTTTGGCGCTTCCGATGTTCCTCCTTTCGAACGTCTTGACCTATAACGAGGCGGCGATATTCCACTTGGTGGAGTGGGCCGTTTATATCTGGTGCGGCGTGAATTTGGTGCTCACCGTCATGGAGCTCCATGACTATTCTTTGGGCCAGGCCCTCATCAATATCCTGCTCACCGTCGTCTGCTTTGTGCTGCTTATCGCGTTCGCGCTCATCCTATACGCGCTTGGATATCAGCTCTTCTCCTATTTCGGGAGCGTCATTCAGGAGGTGTTCACACGATGAAATTTATCGTTAAGGCCCTCTTGGTATTGGCGGTTGCGTTGCCGACAGGCGGCGCGGTGGCCCACGCGATCACCACGCTTCAGGCCGAGCGCTCTGACGTCGATACGACCTATAGCAGCACTAGGACGACCTACACCATGGAAGGTGGGGGATATACGTTCAAGATCAACCGCAAGAACCTGCGCTTCACGATTCAGAAGGGCGATGTCGTTTTCAATAGCGGCGAAACGCTCGAAGACGATGAGGAAATCACGTCTTTGCGCGCAGGCTTCCTCGAAAGCGCGGTGAGCATCTGGGGCCTTAATTCCAGCGGCGGAGAATCGAATTTCGCGATCTTTGACGGCAACCATTCCGCGGTCACCGAAACCAAAGTCGAGGAAATGGATGGCGGGCTTGTGGCCCACATCACCGTTCTTGATGGCAGAAAGACCGACCCGACGCTATCTTTGACGTTCGATTTGGAATACCGCCTTGAGTCGGACGGCTTATCCATGGCGTTGACCAATGCCGTCGACCAAGGATCCAAGAACGTTTTGTCCGCGGTTGCGCTTTATCCTGGCTTCGATATGAGCTATGGCCATTATGATGGGACCTTCCTTTTGCCCGATGGCTCAGGCGCTTTGATCGATCTGAGCACCCCAACCCATGCGCAGAGCCCGTTCTCGCTTAGGACCTATGGCAACGACATCGGCATTTCCACCAGCAGCCGTTCCTATACCTCGTCCGAGCAGCTCGCTTGGCCGATGTATGGCCATTATGATGCGGAGAAGGCGATGATGGTCACCATTGAAGAAGGGCAGGAGTACAGCGAACTGAACGCCAAGGTCGCCGGCATGTCCGACAATTACAACGCCTCGTATTTCCGGTTCGTCCTCCGCGACACGACTTATCAATATCTCGGCATGAGCGAGTCCAGCAAAAAGCCGATTCCTCAGTCTGTCCCGAATAGCTTCACCCCGCGCATCCATTACCATCTTTACGACGAAACGATGGACTACAACGGCTTGGCCAAGAAGTATCGCGAATATCTAATCGGCAAGGGTTTGCTGGCGAAAAATGAGGGTTCTGCACCGAAAATGCGTTTGGAATTCCTTATGGGCGACTCCAAGAAAGCCTTGTTTGGCAAGGAATATGTGCGGATGACCTCCAGCGATTTCGTCCGCGAAAAAGTGGGTGATCTCGCTTCTACTAGGGGCGATCTTGTCGTCGACCTCAAAGGCTATTCCGCGGGCGGCTATGAGAATTCCTATCCGAATTGCTTCCCCGTCGAAGGGCGTCTTGGGGATATTGGTCACATGACTTCAAGCCTCAAGCAGATCGGCGTCGACGTCAACTTCAGGGTGGATGCATTGCGGAGCTTCGCGGATAGCCGCGGCGACTTGGCGCGCAACGAATCGCAGAAGCTCATTGCCACGAGCGATTACGTCGATGGCACCGGCATGACGTTCTATAGGCTCAATCCTGATTCGACATCGAATATCGTTGCTTCTTATGGACAGCAAATCCAAAGCCTCGGCGGCGCAGGCGCAAGCTTCACTTCGCTCGGCTATGATCTATATTCCACGCATTACCGCAGCGAGTTCACGCGCTCCCAAAGCATCGCTTCCTATGCCGATACGCTGAGCAAATTCCCGCTTAAGGCGGCGCTTCGCAAGCCAAATCTTTATGCCTTGCCATATGCTGACTCAATCATCGATGCCGCGGTGGGATCCTCTTCCTTCGTGATCGAGACCGAATCGGTGCCGTTCCAGAGCCTTGTCCTAAGTGGCTATGCCCCGCTATATAGCCCCGCGCTCAATCTATATGAACTTGGCTCCTCCGGCTTGCTTCGCCTATTGGATTACAACATCCTTCCGTCGTACCTCCTTACCGAAAATACCGCGATGGATCTCATCGATTCGCCTGCGTCGAGCTATCTCTATTCCAGCAAATACGACGTGTGGGAAGAGGATATCAAAGAGTCGTATGACTGCGTTGTCGCGCCGCTAAAAGAAGTGGCGGGCCAAGCTTTTGAAAGTCGAAAGAAGATCGCGGCCAACGTCTATCTCAACGAGTATGAGAGCGGCGCTAAGATCGTGATCAATTACGGGAACTCCGCCTATAGCTATGGCGGCAAAGAAGTGAAAGCGTCGTCTTTCGAGGTGTTCAAGGCATGAAACCCACGAACCTGATGCTTGCCCAAACCTTCCTTGACCGTTTCTATGGCGTGGCTTTCGCCGACCCCAAACAAGCCAAAGAGATTCGGAAGAAGGTTCAGCAATTCGAAGACGTCTCCTATCTGCAGGGCGCCATCGATGAAGACATCAAGAAGCGTTGCTTAGATGATCATAATCAGACAAAAACAAGCGAAAACGATGTCACGTCCTCACTGCTTTCGGATTTGCATGAATACCATGACCGCGATTTGGGCACCGAAGCGGCCATCGAAATCGCCAAGGCCAGGAAGCCGCTCAAAGATATCGGCGCGCGTTGCAAGGCAGCCGCAAAGAGCGCGCGGACCGAAGACCAGAGCGCCTTATATGATTTCGAATCGACCTTGAACGGCATCTTGGACCGTTATCACGCCCAATCCTCCTCGGACGAATACGTTGACCTCGGCGCATACCATCAAGAGATCGACCGTGCCTTCCAAAAAGCCTATGAGGCGTTGGAACATATGCAGGATTCCCTTGCCTTAAGCGACGAAGAATACTTGACCCGCCTATTCGCTTATGCGGACGAATGCTCCAAAACCGTTTACGAAAGCCAAAACCATGGGCCGAAGAGATTGCCTGATTGGGCCAAGGGCTTATTGTTCTGCGCGCCCTGGATCATCGGATTCCTGGTGTTCACGCTTTATCCGCTCATCCAGACGATCGTGTTCTCCTTCTCGACCGTTAACCTAACGACCCAGGGGTTCCAAGCGACGTTCATCGGCTTCGGGAATTACGTGAATATCTTCACAAGCGACACCGACTTCCTGCTCGCCATCAAGACCTATTTGATTGAGATGGCGGTCTACGTTCCCCTCATCACCATCTTCTCTTTGATGCTGGCGATGCTACTAAACACCAATATCCGCGGGCGCAGCGCCTTCCGCGTCATATTCTTTTTCCCGGTCATCATCACGTCCGGACCGGTCATGAAGATCCTGATTGAGCAAGGGGTCACCGCGATGCCTGGCTTATCAAATTTGATTAACTTCGACGCCCTCATGGCTTCGTGGCCGGATTTCCTCCGCTCTGCCTTCAATATTCTGACGGGCGAATTCGTCATGATCCTTTGGTTCAGCGGCATCCAGATCCTTGTGTTCCTCACCGCTTTGCAGAAGATCGACAAGAACGTTTACGAAGCGAGCGCGATCGATGGGGCGAACCGGTGGGAGCAATTCTGGAAGGTTACGCTCCCGGCAGTGAATTCGAGCATCGTCATCAACGTCGTGTTCACTACCGTCATGCAGTCGATCTTCGCCCTCAACCCGATCATCCTTAAGATCCAATCCGACATGAACGATACCGCCGAAGGCAAAGGGTATGGCTATTCGAGCGCCTTAGCCTTCTCCTACTTCATCGTCATGATCGTCGTCCTATTGATCTTCGTCTTCATATTCAAGCGGCACAATCGCCGCAGGAAGGGGGTATTATGATCGATCCGCGCATCAAAGAAATGCGTCAGAAGCTGAACGTCATCGAAAATGACCTCCGCAGGATCAACAAGACGCTGCCGGTCGAAGATCGTTTTGACTTGGCTTCCTTCCGCAACAACGTGCACAACGTGAACGTTTCAGGCGACACCCGTTACCTCGATGACTTCTTCTCCTCTTATCTGGGACAGAAGATTAACGGCGTGTATGCGAAATTAAGCGAAGAACAGCCGCGCGGCTACATCGCCGAGCACTATGATTCCGTCGAAAAACTGATACACGGGGTTCATGAAATCGTCGAAGCGATGTATTTGGGCGAGGGACGCAAGCCCCGCAGCGAAGCCTACATCGCCAAGCACCTGAAGCCGGTCGTCGCCTCTGACCGCGTGAATATCATTTCGATGTGGCGCAAAGAGAATCGCGACGCCGAAACGTTCAAAATGGTCCTTTTGGGCAACCAGGAGCGCAAGGGAGTCATCCCCGCGACCATCATATATGTCTTGCTTACCTTATTCGGGTTCGTGTTCCTATACCCGATCCTCTATATGGTGGCGTACAGCTTGATGTCGACCTCTGACCTCGTCGACCCGAGCGTCCGCTACGTTCCTACAGGCGCCGAATGGAGCAACTATGCGGAGGCGTGGCTTGTTTTGGATTACCCCAAGGTTTTCTGGCAGACCGTCCTCGTTTCCGTTGTCCCCGCCCTTTGCCAAGCTGTCGTGTGCGCGATTACGGGCTGGGGCTTAGCGAGGTTCCAGTTCAAGGGCAAGAAGGTCCTGTTTGGCCTCATCATCTTCACGTTCATCGTGCCGAGCTGCCTCATCATGCTCCCGACCGTGAGCCTCTACGCCAGCATGAACATCACGGGCAACGTCCTCTCCTATGTCCTGCCTGCGATTTTCGGTCAGGGATTCAAGAGCGCGGTCTTTATCCTTATTTTCTATAACTACTTCAAAGCGATTCCGCAAAGCATTATCGAGGCCGCTTCGATCGATGGCGCCGGCACGATCAAGACGTTCTTGCGTATCGGTTTGCCTAGCGCTAGGAGCGCGATCCTTCTCACCATACTTCTGTCCGTCGTTTGGTATTACAACGAAACGGTTTTGGCGAGCGTCTACTTCGGCTCTGCGATCACGACGCTGCCGCTCGGCATCGAGAACTTCAAATCCTCATTCGACTCCATGTACCAGGGAAGCACCGAGGGCAAGAGCATCAACGAAGCGATCTATATGGCCGGCACGATCCTAAACATCCTGCCGCTAGTGGTCCTTTACGTGTTCACGCAGAAGTTCTTCGTTCAGGGTATGGACAAAGCAGGCATCACAGGAGAATAACAGATGAAACAACGCGCATTACCAATATTAGCAATCTCTTTGTTGCTTGCTTCGTGCGGGCAAAACAATGTCACGTCCTCAACGGATTCGATTTCTGAAGCTGAATCAACCGCTTCTTTTTCGACGGTTCAGCCAGCGTCTTCCGAAGAGGAGATCGTCTCCTCTGAGGCGGAGGTTTCGAGCGAAGAGCAGCCGATTGACATGGCCGCGATCGACAAAGAGCTGTATGCCTGCTTCCGCTATTTGAGCGACACCACCAACCTGAGCGAAACCTCCAAGGGCTATGGTTTAGTCCAAGATCGCTACACCGATAAGAGCGTCTGCTCCATCGCGGCGACGGGATTCGCTCTGGCCGCCTATCCGGTCTTCGTTGAGCAGGGATACATCACGAAAGAAGAAGGGGAGAAGCGCGCAAGCCTGACCCTAGATACCGTTTTGAGGATTCAGGCAGACGATACCACGAGTTACGAGGGCTGCATCGCCCATTTCGTGAATAGGCGCAACGGGAGTCGCAACAGCGAAAGCGAAATCTCCACCATCGACACCGCCATTTTGATATCCGGGGCGATCGTCGCGGGCGAGTATTTCGAAGGAGCGGTTCTCGAAAAGGCGATTCAGGCCTGGTCCAACGTCGATTACAATGCGTTCCTGACCTCGAAGAACGGGAAGACCTATGTCTCGATGGGGATCAAGAACCTCGAGACCAAGGCGCAGCTTTCGCCCTGGGATTATTACGCCGAGCAGCTGATGATTTATATCCTCGGCGCCGGGAATCCCGTCGAGGAGCATAGGCTCTCTTCCTCGCTTTACAAATCCATCACCCGCGCAAAAGGCGAATACGCCGGTATCACGCATATCTATTCTTGGTTCGGTTCGCTCTTCACCTATCAGTATTCCCAGGCGTTCTTCAACTTCAAACTCTATGACGACTTCAAGGGCAATAATTTCTACACGAATAGCGTCCTGGCGAGCCAAACGAACTACGCCTTCTGCAAGTCCTTGGCCTCGTCGTATGCATCCTTCGATTCGCCTGGTTGGGGGCTGAGCGCTTGCGACGGTCCGTTAGGATATACCGGCGAACTTGGGGCCGCGCCTCGAGGATTCGATGGCTATAATTCCACCAATTATCTGATGATTCAGGGAACGATCACCCCCTGCGCGGCCATCGGCAGCATGCCGTTTACGCCGCGCGAATCATATGACGCCCTCGTCTATTATCAGTCCCTGCCGGGCCTCAACGACGATGTCTATGGCCTGCGCGATTCCTATAATCTCGATTTCAATGGCGCCGCCTGGTATGACGCCGACTTCATCGGCATCGATAAAGGCATCGAGGTGCTGCAGCTCTACAACTACAAGAACCCTGATTTCGTTTGCTCGTTGCCGATGGATAACGGATACGTCAAAGCGGGCTTCCTGAACAATGAATTCGTAGAGGTCGCGCATGAATAACGTTCGAACCGAACATAGGCACTGCATCAGGTTCTTTTTGGACGCCTTCTCAAAAAGGAATTGCTCGTTTGGCTTGGTGCCGGATGTTTACCCTTCTTCAAGAAGCGACATCGCCTCCATCGCCGGAACAGGGTTCTTCTACACCGCTTTGATCGCCGCGGTCGAGGAGGGAATACTTTCCTATTCGGAGGCGGAATCCCTTGCCGTCAAAGGGGCGGAAAGGCTCTACCATTTAGAGCGCGTGAAAGGGTGGTTCTATCACTTCTATCGGATTTCCGACGGGAAGCCGACGGAGCGTAGCGAAGTCTCTACCGTGGACACGGCTCTATTGCTTGCCGGCGTTTTCTCGGCGGCGGGATATTTTCATGGAGAAGTTGAAAAAACAGCGCAAAATCTGCTTAAAGATATCGATTTCCCGTTCTTTTTGCAGACTTATGGGCATATGTTCGCTATGTCGCTAGAGCGCGATGGAAGCTTCCGCGGACACTGGGATCGCTACGCCGAACAGCTCCTTCTTTATGTCTTTGGCGCAGCTAGCGAGGAGCCAGGCAAAGCGATGGATCCTTCGATTTACAATGGCTTCATCAGAGACCGCGGCTCCTATAAAGGCCATAGTTTCATCTGCTCGTGGCACGGCTCCATCTTCACCTATCAGTATTCCCATGGCTTCATCGATTTCCGCGGAACGAAAGACGGGGATGGCGTGGATTGGTTCTTGAATTCGGTCGAGGCTTCTAGGGCCGCTTACGAATATGCATGCGACGAAGAGGGGAAGCACGCTTCGTTCCACCGCAGGAGCTGGGGTCTCACCGCATGTGCTTCGGCTGACGGATATTGCGGCCGATATGGTTCGCCTCCTTCGGGTGAGGGAATCACCTTCAACGATGGCACCGTGGCGCCTTGCGCAAGCCTTGGGTCAATTGTTTTCACCCCAAATGAATCAATAGGAGCTTTGGATTACCTTTACTCTAAGCAAAAATTGCTTGGTGACTACGGGCTTGTCGACTCTTATAATGAAGATACAAATTTCATTTGCCCTTATTGCTTGGCAATTGATAAAGGCATAAGCCTGGTGATGATTGAGAATCATCTTCGTTCGACCATATGGCGGACTTTCATGTCTCTGGACACCATCAGGAACGGTCTGTATCGGATTGGTATTAGGGGGGCGAATTAAAAATGGGCAAAATATCACTTCAGCACGTCTACAAAATCTATCCGGGCGCAAGCGAACCCGCCGTTAAGGATTTCACCTTGGAGATCCACGACAAGGAATTCGTCGTTTTCGTCGGTCCGTCCGGATGCGGCAAATCGACGACTCTACGCATGATCGCGGGCCTTGAGGAAATCTCGAAGGGCGACGTTTTCATTGACGACCGCAAAGTGAATAAAGTCGAGCCCCGCGACCGCGATATCGCGATGGTGTTCCAGAATTACGCGCTGTACCCCTACATGACCGTTTTCGAGAACATGTCGTTCAGCCTTCGCCTGCGCAAAGTCCCGAAGAAAGAAATCGAGCAGAAGGTCCTGAAGGCCGCCAAGATTTTGGGCATCGAAGGACTGCTTCGCCGCAAGCCCGCCCAGCTTTCCGGCGGCCAGAGGCAACGCGTCGCTTTGGGACGCGCCATCGTCCGTGAACCGAAGGTATTCCTATTGGACGAGCCGCTTTCCAACCTCGACGCGAAGATGCGCGCCCAGATGCGCACCGAGATCACCAAGCTCCATAACGATCTCCAGACGACTTTCGTCTATGTCACCCATGACCAGACGGAAGCCATGACCATGGGCACGAGGATCGTCGTCATGAAAGACGGCGTCATCCAGCAGGTCGACACCCCAGAAAACCTCTATGACTATCCCGTGAATCAGTTCGTCGCCGGCTTCATCGGAACGCCGCAGATCAACTTCATCACGGTCACTCTGATGAAAGATAGCGACCACGTGTATGCGAAATTCGGCAAACACAAGGTTCAGCTTGACCCCGCGACTGTCGAGAGGTTCGCGATCGACGACTACAACAACCGCCAGTTCATCATGGGCATCAGGGCCGAAGACATATATCTATCGTCCGAAAAGCCGACGAAAGAGAATTCTCTCGTCGAGGCGAAGGTGCTCATCACAGAAAAGCTCGGGAACGAGATCCTTATTTACGCGTCCGTGAATGGGAAAGAAGGGGATTTGGTTTTCCGCAGTAAACCGCGCGTCAACATTGAGCAAGACGATGTGATCGCGCTCGAATTCGACACGAAGCAGATTCATCTCTTCGACTATGACAAGGGCTCAACTATCCTTAAGCGATAGTTCAAATAAAATCAATGAAAGGAGGAATCATGAGAAAAAGAAATCTACTAAAGTTGATTTTAGCTTCTATGGCCGTAGGAGCAATGACGGCTTGCGGCGCGCCAACGTCGTCAAGCGTCACGCCTTCTTCCGAAGCGAACTCGTCAGTCGCCGCTTCGTCTGAGGCGCCCGTTTCATCCGAGACGTCGACCCCGACGCCCGTTTCGTCCGAGGAACCCCCTGTGACGAGCAGCGAGGAGGATCCGACGCCCGTTTCGTCCGAGGAACCCCCTGTGACGAGCAGCGAAGAGGATCCGATGCCTGCGGAATACGACATCCGCAAAATGTGGGCCGGCAATCCTGGCGAGGAATGCTACAGCGTCGTCGACCGCGACGACAAAACCATCATCACGTACGAAGATGTGACCGGCGAAGGAAGCGGTGGATGGGAATACGTCTCCCGCTCGTTCGCTTATGACGCCGCCTATCGTGCTAGATTCGACGTCTACAAGAAGATCAGCTTCACCGGCAAGCTCGACGTCGAAAGCGGCTCCGACATCGTCATGGTCAAAGTCCAGGGCGCTGGCGGAACGTTTGAGAAGCGCTTCAACTTCACCAGCAAAACCAAGACCTATGAATTCGGTCTGAGCTTCGTTACCGATTGGAGCCAAGTCGATTCGATTCTCTTCTTCGCCAACCGCAGCGTGAAGGAATCGGGCAATGGCACCATCACCATCGATAAGTTCGTCCTCAGCCAAGAAGAGGTCAATTCCGCTTACGACATCGCCCCCGGCATGCCGAGCATCCCGCAGGATTACACCTATTACAACGGTGAAACCGATAAGCTCGACGTCATGTACCGTTGGGGATACAACTCTGATGGCGAAATCGAGACCACTGAAGTCGACGGCGGCTTCAAGTTCACTTGGGGCGGCAAGAAAGCCAACCCATGGTCCTATGTCTCGGCGCTCGTCAAGAACAGCGATGACCACGCCCTCCAGGATTCTGGATTCAAGCGCATCGCATTCACGGTGACCGGCACCGCCAATAAAGAAGTCCTCTTCAAGTTCCAAGACAAGAGCAATGCCACCTCGGTCGAGAAGAGGGCCGTCCTCACCGGCGAAGAACAGGCCATTGAGCTTGACATCACCAAGGTCATCGCAAACCAAGACTACAATGAATTCTTGGTCGCCATCTTCCCGGATCCGGGCGCCACGGGCGAAGACATCGCCAACGGCGAACTCACCCTTAAGGGATGCGCGTTCGACACCACCGCAGTCGTCGTGCCGGATGTGTTGAACGACGCATATTACCCCGCCTACTTCCTAGACGCCCACAACAGGGCAGACAGCTGCTACACGGTTTACCACGACAAGCACGTCACAACCGTCAACTACGAAAAGAACGCCACCGGCTGGGAAAGCATTGAGTACAAGCTCAACTCCAAAGTCGACGATTGGTGGGACAAGAATTTCAACCGCGTCGTTGGCCGCGTCGAAGCAAATGTCGACGTCAAGGTCCTCCTTAAGGCCTATGACAACGGCGCAGGAGAGCATTGGCTCGACCTCAAGGCCGGCGTTGCTCAGGATGTCGATTACACCGTCAGCAAAGACATCGTCGACCTCACCAAAGGCTTCTATGTCTTCATCTGTGCCGGCGACGAAGGCGGCACCCTCAAGGGAACCGTCACCTTCACCGACCTTCGCCTTACCCGCGAATTCGCCAACGTCGGATACACCGGAAACGTTCCGCTAAATAAAGTTACCTCTGCCGGCGCCTACACCATCAGCAACAATGAAGACGGCGATCTCGTCGCAGATTACAGCTTCGAAGCTTCTGGCTATCAGGGGCTCGAAATGCTCGTCACCGCCGACGACATTGCCTCCTACAACAAGATCGTTGGCACCATCACTTCCACCGTTGACGTTCACGTCATCATTAAGCCGATGGACAACGGCGCCAACGAAACCAACATCGCTTTGACCGCCAATACCGCGTACGAGCTTGATTACTCGTTCACCGCCGTGCCGTTCAATCCGATGTGGGCCAAAGTCATCATCATGATCTGCGTCGACGCGTCCGATACGCTTGCGGGAAGCGTAACATTCGGTGGTCTCCACCTTGAGGCTTTCGATCCTTACGCGGTCGGAACCGGTCTCAATACCGCCACCTGGTCCGGCGTTTACCTCGATCAGTATTCCTTCGCCAGTGACTGCTATAACCTTCGCAAAGATGACAATGGCGACATTGTCGTCAACTATAAGAAGACTGCTAGCGGCTGGGAAAACATCCAAGCCGGCATCGAGCTTCCCGAAGACTGGTGGGATGTCCACACCTATAACCGCGCCGTCGGAACGTTGACCGCCACCGTCGACGTCACAGTCCTCCTCAAGCCCTTTGATAACGGCGCAGCCGAGAAGTGGTTCAACCTTAAGGCAAACGAACCGACCCTCATCGACTACACGTTCGATTCCACTATCTGCGATCTCTCGAAGAAGTTCATCGTGTTCATCGCCGCGGGCGATAATCCGGGCGCCCTAGAGGGCAAAGTCGTTCTCCACGACCTCATGCTCTGCCGTCCCGACGCCGCCATTGAAAACAACGATAGGCTCACCTTCGAAAAGATCGGCGTCGCCGCTTCCTGCTACACCGTCTCCTATGATGACGATGGCATGAAGGTCGCCTATGACAAGACCGCCGAACAGCAGTGGGAAATCGTCCAGCTCTTCTCCAAGGCCCGCGACTACAGCAAATACAACAAGCTCCACGTCAAGTTGGTTTGCACCGCCGATTGCGAAGTCTTGCTCAAAGTCGCCGACAACAACGCCAACGAACACCGCGTTAGCCTAAAGGCCGGCGTTGAGCAGGTCATCGATGTCGAACAATCCGTCGCCATTGACGCCAAATGGGAAAAGAGCGTCATCTTCATCGGTCAGCAAGAAGTTGCCCAGACCGGCACCCTCACCATCTCCGACTTCTACCTCTATCACGCGTAATCCATATTATTCGTGAAAAAGATCGCCGCCTGTTACGGGCGGCGATTTTTTCGCGGCTTGCAGGGATGCATTGATGGCCGAGAAAAGCCATTATTCGGTTTTCGCGCATTGAATTAGGGCCACGGTTGAGTATAATAATCGAGCCGTGGGGCATTAGCTCAGCTGGGAGAGCGCCTCGTTCGCAACGAGGAGGTCGGCGGTTCGATCCCGCTATGCTCCACCATTCTCGACGACATACTGTCGTCGTCCAAATCCACTTATCCAAAGTTGGACAAACGGCGGCATCCAGATAGATAGGTCCCTTCGGGGGCCTTTTCTTGTGCCTCGAACTCGCCGACCTCCTCGTTGCGAACGAAGCTTCCTCCTAACTTTTTTCAACTAATATCAAGATTTCGTAAAAACTTACCGTATAGTATGGTGTGGGGCGTCATCGATCCCGTGGTTCTGTATCGATGGGCTCAAGTATCATTCTATTGTTTTTTATTGTATTTCATAAATTGACGCCTCACATAACACCTCTCGGGCCGGTTTTGAGTCCTCCGGCCCTTTTCATTTGTCCCTAGGGGAGCGACCTTTTGCCTTCCTGGAAATTACATAATGGAGGTGCGAAAAGCAAAGGAGACCATAATATGGAAAAAGAAAAAACAATCAGCCTAGAAAAAGGCG
>JAILKX010000098.1 GCA_024693415.1 Bacilli bacterium | reverse complement strand
CGCTGACCTTGACGTTGAGGGCTTTGCTGTAATAGGTGTTGCCGTTGTAGCTCAGGGTGACGGTGACCGCGCCGGCGAGGGCGTGATCCTCGGAGTCGGTGGTGACGACGAGCTCTTCGCCGCTGATGCTGAGGTAAGCCTTGGCGGCTTCGCTGATGGTGTAGCTGACGGTGAATTCCACTCCCCCATAGGTGGCCTTCAAATAGATTTTCTGGTTGGTGGCGATGCCCTTGGCCCAGTCATCGTAGGTGGCCGAGATGGAGGCATAGGCGGCCTCGGCGTAAGCGACGTAGTCGGTTTCTGCCGAAGCAACGGAAGAGGTCTCTGCTGTGCCGCTGTCTGCAACACTGCTAGAAGCGGTTTCTCCGCCACCGCAGGAAGCAAGCCCGAGCATTAAGGCGGAAGAGAGGACGAGTAGGTTCAGTTTTTTCTTCATAAATGTGTGATGATACTCCTTTCTGAAACTTGACTCTTGAATGGATGGGGAGGGGGATTAGGCCGAAACCGTCCCGCCGGTTACGGTAATCCCTTGTCGGCTGCACAGCTTGATTTGGTACTTGCCGTAATATGTAACCATCGCTCCGGTGATGGAGATCGAGGTTGCACTCTTGAAATAGTCGACGCTCATGATGCGCGTCTGGGAATTGTCGCCGCCGGGCTCATCGCCAGGATAGACGGCGGTTCCGTCATCGATGCGGATGTTGATTTCCTCGCCGTTTTTGTCCTTGCAGTACAAGGTGAAGGCGTAGGCGCTCTTGGTCGCGGTGTCCTGGACGGCTTTGCCGCCGGTGCAGACCAAGTCGTCGACGGAGACGATGACGTTGACGTTCTCGGGCTTCTTGAGGTCGGCGAGGTTGCCGGTGAGCGGATCCATCTTGACGCCGGTCTCGAGCAATTTGATCTCGCCCTCTTCGCCCCAAGGCGAGTACTGGGCGTCGACGAGCTGGAGCACGCCTTCGTCGGTGGTTTCGCCGGAATCCTCATCTTCGACTGCGCCGAAGCGGGCGACGGTGCCGGTGATGTTCACGCGGTTGCCGACCACGGTGAGCGGGTCGAGGACGCGGTATTGGGTGAAGACGTAGATGCCGTAGCGCACGCCGTCGATATCCTCATTGAGATAGCAGGCGCCCGTGTCGGGCCCGGTCGCGACGACGGTCGCGTCGAAGCAGGCTTTGGAGCCGGCCCAGTCGAAGGGCTGTCCTTCGACGTTCACGCCCGTGCAAATCATCTTGAGGTCGCATTCGGAGGCGCCAGCATAGTTGAAGTCGGGATCGGGATCGGGGCTCCAGATGCGGAGCTTCTGCTCCATGGCTTGGTTATTGGCGTTTAGGAAGGCGTTCGCGAAATCCTTGCCGGAGGCGCCTTTCTGCTTGGACCAGCCCTCTTGGACGAGGATGAGGTTCACGAGCTCAAGGTCGTTGACGGTCGCGTTTTCCTTCTCGCTCACCCAGATGTAGGTGAGGTAGCGTCCGCCGGTCGAGTCGAGGACCGGGGCGACGACGCCCTTCTGGTCGGCGGAATCGGTGGTGAGGACGATGGTCTTCGCGTTGGCGAGGAGCTCGCCATTGCGGTCGGAGGCGCCATGCCCCCAAGGCTCGAGCATGCCGGTGGATTCCGGGGTGTCGATGCAGTTGTAGCGCGATTTGATGAGGTTGGATTTGGTGCCGTGGGGATAGAAATGGGCGGTGTCGCCATCGATCTTGCGGACCAGGTCGACCTGGCCGTAGCCATTGACGAGGAAGTCCTTGCTCGCATAGTCGCCGAAAGAGGCGTCTAGGTGGGTCTCTCCGGCGTAGTCGATGAGCTCGACCGAGGAGACGGACGCCTCCGCCGAGGTGTCGGCCGCGCTTGAAGAGGCAGCGGGCGTTCCGCCGCAGGAAGCGAGGGCGGTCGCCATCGCTAGCAATGCAATTAAGCTATAGCGTTTCTTCATGGTTTTGATCGCCTCCATCAGTGGACCGCTTCAAGGCAGGCGGCCATCGCGTCGTCGAGCGCTTTGTCGACGGTTTTCTCGCCAAGGAGGACCGAGGCGAGGGCATCGCCGACGGCGTCGCGGGCGGTCGCGGAGCCGACGAAGACCGGGGTCGTGAAGTACGATTCCTGGAGATCCTGGCAGAGGACCGCAACCTTCTTGAAGAGGTTGGTGTCCGAAGTCTTTTCGATGAATTCGGTGTAGTAGGTGGTCTTGTAGGAGCTGTAGCGGACCGGCTGGTAACCGGTGCTTAGGCCGTAGGCCGCGTTGTTGTCGGCCGAGGAGATGTAGCGATAGAACTCCCACGCCGCCTTGGTTTCCGCGGTGGTCGCGCGGTTGAAGAAGCAGATATCCGGTCCCTGGGAGACGAACGCGGGTTCGTCGATGTCGGCGCAGGGGAGCTGCGCGACGCCGACCTCGAAGTTCGAGGTGTTCTGGTAGGAGGTGCCGCCGGTGGAGCCGATCGACATCAGGATATCGCCCGCGGTGAAGGCGGAGGAGGTGTAGGTGTTGTTGGGGATGGACCCTTTGGTGAAGAAGAGGCCTTGGTCATAGTAGTCCTTGAGGTCGCCGAGCATGTCTTTGACATCTGCGTTATTGAAGATGAAGTGGGTCTTGTGGGTGGCGACGTCGTTGGTGGTATAGCCGTAGCCGTACTGCTGGCAGAGGGTGATGAAGAAGTTGGAGTCGGAATCGTAGCCGAGCGGGGTGACCTTGTAGGCGCCGTGCTCGTCCTTGTCGGGGTTGGCGGCGCGGATCGTCTCGCAGAGGTCCCACATCTCCTGCCAGGTGGTCGGGACTTCGTATCCCAAGGCGTCGAACTTGTCCTTGTTGTAGAACAGGGCTTCGGTCGATTTGGAGAAGGGCACGCAATAGAGGCCCGCGGTCTCGAACTCCTCGCCTTCGTCCCAGAAGGCCGGGAGGAAGTCGTCTTTGCCGACGCGGGTCTTGCCGTCGGCGTCGACGGAGGAGCCGTCTTCGGCGGTGAAGCCGACCTCGGCGTCGGTGACGTAGGAGGTCATGTCCACCACTGCGTTCCTGGACATG
Source organism: Bacilli bacterium (assembly GCA_024693415.1). The sequence goes on along the minus strand of JAILKX010000098.1, from coordinate 4,765 downwards.
TATTCCGCGACGTTGTCGGGATAGCAGAACGCCATGGTGGGCAGGTTTCCGGTGGTGATGTTCTTGAGGATGATGCCCTCGAGGTCGTCATAGCTGCCGGAGACCTGGGAACAGGTGACCTCCACCCCCTCATGGGCAGCGTTGAACTTCTTGGCCATGTTGTCGAGATAGCTCGCCTTGACGTCGCCGAGGGTGTGCCAGAAGACAACCTTGGTGGTTCCGCTTTCCTGGGATGCAGCCGAGCTGCCGGCTTGCGATCCGCCGCCGCAGCCGCCCAAAAGGAGGCCTGCGAGCATCGCGGACATGGTCAATAGTTTGCGGGAAGGTTTCATGGTTGACTCCTTATTTAAGAATAGAGGTATGGTCGGGGATTAAGCGGCGAAGAGGCATTCGGACATCGCGTCGTCGAAGGCCTTGTTGACGGTCTTCTCGCCGAGCATGACGGACGGGAGGAGCTTATCCATCTCCTCACGGGCGGTCGAGGAGCCCTTGAACGCCGGGGAGGTGAAGAAGGCATCGGTGTAGCCCGATTCTTCGGAGCCGACGAAGCGGCCCGCTTCGGCGATGAGGCCGGCCTGGCCGGAGGTCGCCGACATGGCGGAGGTGTAGATGGAGTCGCTGTAGGAGCTCACGCGGACCGGGGTGTAGCCGGATTTGGTGGCCCAATAGGCGGAATTCTGGGTGTTGGTGATGAACTTGTAGAAGAGCCAAGCCGCGGTGGTCTCGGCCTTGGTGGCGCGGTTGAAGAAGCAGATCGACGGGCCCTGGGAGATGACCTTCTTGGCGTTCAGGTCGGCCTGCGGGACCGAGGCGACGCCGACTTCGAAGGTATCGCCGGTCGGGTACTGGTGGGAGGTTCCGCCAGAGGAGCCGATCGAGATCATGCACTGCTCAGCGGTGAATAGTCCGGAGGTGTAGCCGCCGGAGATGCCCTGGGTGGTGAAGTAACCACTGTCGTAGTACTCCTTCAGCTTGGTGACGTGGGCCTTGGCCTCGTCGTTGTTGAAGAGGAAGTTCGACTCGCCGGAAGCGGGCTTGGCGGTGGTATAGGGGATGCCCTTCTGCTCGAAGGAGGAGATGAGCCAGTTGGCGTCGGAGTCGTAGCCGACGGGGATGAATCCTTCGGTGGTCTGGCCGATGGTGCTGTTCTTCATGGTGTCGCAGAGCTCCCAGACCTCTTCCCAGGTCTTGGGGACGTCCCAGCCGTTGGCCTCGAACTTGGTCTTGTTGTAGAACATGAGCTCGGTGGATTTGGAATACGGGAAGGAATACCAGCCCTCTTTGGAGTAGTCGTCGCCGGAGAGGTAGCCTTCGACAAAGTCGTCGAAGCTGCCGTCGCCGAGGTCCTTCCCCTCGGGGTTGTGGCCAAAGCCATAGGTTTCGTCGGTGACGTAGCTGCTCATATCGAGCACGGCGTTCTTGTCGAGGTAGGTCGCGACATGGTCCTCATAGCAATACGCCATGGTCGGGATCGCGCCGGTGGCGATGCCGTTCTTGACGTTCTTGAGGACGTCGTCGTAGCTGCCTTGCGGCGATTCTTCGATCGTGATGTTCGGATAGATCTTGTTGAAGCGGGTGATGAAGCCCTGGAGCTCTCCCTCGAGGCCTTTGCCCATCGAGTGCCAGAACGAGATGGTGACTGGTTTCGAAGGATCGAATTCATCGGACGCAGTTGAAGATAAGACTGCGGGGGTGGATGAAGTCTCGGCTTGGCTGCTGCTGGCGGAGGCGGACGGGGTGCCGCAGCTCGTGAGCGCAGTCAAAACGGAGAAAGCGAATAGGACATTTAGCTTTTTGGACATATTTTGCTCCTTTGAGGTCAGCCTGATGCTTGACAGCCTATCTTAGCACACTTGCACGCGCTGTAAAACAGAAAAAGTGACCCTTTACTTTGTAAAAGCGCTACCATCGGGGGCGGAATCGGCCCATGAAAAAGGCAAAAAGAAAGAGGGCGTGCGCCCTCTTGCCGTATTTGGGTTTGCGGTATCAGCCCTTGATGCCGGCGCGTCCGACGCCGCGCATGATGTATTTGCGGAAGAAGATGAATAGGAGCAGAAGCGGCACGGTGACGAGGATCGTCGCGGCCATCTGGATGCCGTATTCGGGGTCGCCGGAGGAGTTGGTGAACGAGCCGCGGAGGGCGTTGGTGACCAGGCGCCACTCCTTGTTGGTGGTGGTGACGAGGTTTGGCCACACGTAGGAGTTCCAGGCGCCCATGAGCTTCAGGATGAAGATCGAGATGAGGGTCGGCATCGCGAGCGGGACCATGACCTTCCAGAGGTACTGCCAGTCGGATTTGCCGTCGACTTTGGCGGCGAGGTAGAGCTCGTTCGGGATCTGCTTGAAGTTCTGGCGGAGCAGGTAGATGTAGAAGACGGATACCCAGAACGGGACGATCATCGCGGCGAAGACCGAGTCCTGGTGGCCGAGCCACCCCTCCTGCCATCCGACGCCGAATTCGTACCACGGGAGCCTAGAGACGGTGATGTAGTTGGTGATGACCATCATTTCGCCCGGGATCATCATGGTGGCGAGCAAGACGGCGAAGATCGCGCCTTTGCCGGTGAAGTTGAGCCTCGCGAAGGCAAACGCGGCGAAGATCGTGGTCACGAGGGTGCCCAAAGTGGAGATGACGCCGACGATCAAGGTGTTGCCGACGTAGGTCACAAAGTCGAATGAATTGAAGACCGTGATGTAGTTGGACCAGAGGACGTTCTGGGGGAAGAAGGTCTGGTGGAGCGAGCGGATCTCGGTCGTGGACTTCAAGGAGGTGATGACCATCCAGTAGAACGGGAAGAGGACGATCACCGACATGAAGATGAGGAAGGCGTAGGTGATGACGAGGAAAACGATGCGGCCGATGTGCTGCGCCTTGGCGAGCTGGTCGGCGTTTTTGGCCTTGTCCTTGATGACGAGCTGCATCTTGGAGGTGTCGATCGCCTGATACGCGGGGCTTGCCTCGCGCTCGGCCTGCTTCTCCTTTTTGCCTTTCATATGGAAAAGCTTCTGGAAGAAATTGCGGTCGTCGTATGTTCCGTTAGCTTGATTTCCCATATCAGTAATGAACCCTCGTCTTGGAGACTTTGAACTGGATCGCGGTGAAGAGCATGATCACGAGGAACAGCAACACCGCCGCGGCGGCGCCGTATTGGACGTTCGCGTTGACCATGTCGTAGATGTAGTAGACCACGGTGTACATGTTGTAGGAGCCGGGGCTCGTACCCTGTTGCCCGAACAAGCCGACGACCGAGGTGTATTCCTTGAACGAGCCGATGAACGACGTGATCATGATGTATAGGATCTGAGGCGATAATAGAGGAACGGTGACGTTCATCATCGTCTTGAACTTGCCGGCGCAGTCGATCTTGGCCGCGTCGTAGTACTGCTTGTCGATGTTCTGCAAACCGGAGAGGAAGATCAGGATCTTGAACGGCAAGCTATGCCAAATGATGTAGGTGCATAGGGCGATCATGCCTCGCCAGGCGGGGGCGGCCTGATCGATCCAGGTCAAGGTGCCTAAACCCAATAAGTAGTTCAAGATACCTTTGTAGTCGAACAAAACGGCGAACACCATGCCGACGGCGATGGCGTTGGTGACATACGGGACGAAGAAGATCGTCTGGAAGAATTTCTTGAACGCCGGGATCGAATTGAGGCCGACGGAGATAAGAAGCGCGATGATGATCGAAAGCGGGACGGTGATGAAGGTGATGAGGATGGTGTTCGGGAAGGCGTAGCGGATGACGTTCATCGTGAAATACGCCCTCTGGACCACCCCGTTGGCGTCCGTATATAGACCCACGACCCCATTGGATTCGAATGAGGTGCAGTTCCAGCGGAAGATGCTGTCGTATCCATCGTTTGCGTTCATCGTCTCGGCGCGGCCGACGAGGCCTAAGACCACGCCGAAGTTCTCAAGGGTGAAGCCCTCGTGGACCTGGGAGACGTAGTCGTAGTTCTTGAGGAACGCGATGACGATGGTGTTGATGAGGGGGTAGAAGGTGAAGACCGCCATCAAAATGATGGTCGGGGCGAGGTAGAGCCAGGCCTTCCAGTTGTTGCGCTCGCCGGCGTCGGCCGAAACACGCTCCTTGCGCTTGAAAATGGCAAGGGGGTTGAAGCGACGCTTTTCCTTATTGGCTTCCTTGGTCATGGATCAAATGAGCCTCGGTTCGTCGTCCTTCAGGCTGAAGACGAAGCACTTATGCGGCTTGACCTGGGCCTGGACGTCGCCAACGGACACCTTGGTGAAGGCGTCGATGACGAATTTCGTATCGGAAAGGCGGTGATCCTGATCGGACATGAGCATGATGTCGCGGCCCATGGTGAGGATGCGCTCGACGCGGAAATGGAAATTGGGCTCGGCGTTCTCGTCGATGACGATGCCCTCGGGGCGGATGCCGACGGTGACTTCCTGATCGGAGATGTCGCGGCCGTTCTCCTCCGCTTCCTTGGCCTCTTCATCGGTGATGAGGCGGACGCAGTCGTCGCCGATCATGACCTTGCGGCCCTCGATCCTGCCTTGGAAAAGGTTGATCGGCGGGGTGCCGAGGAAGTTGGCGACGAACTTGTTGCAGGGGTTGTTGTAGACGTCCTGCGGGACGCCCTCCTGCTGCTTGAGGCCGAGCTTCATGACGACGATCTTGTCGGAGATGGACATCGCCTCTTCCTGGTCGTGGGTGACGAAGACGGTGGTGATGCCGGTGGATTGCTGGATGTGGCGGATCTCTTCGCGGGTCTGGAGACGGAGGCGGGCGTCGAGGTT
>JAILKX010000028.1 GCA_024693415.1 Bacilli bacterium | reverse complement strand
GCCGCAAGCATCCCAAACGTCATTGCGGCGACCCCTAGCAACCCCGATAGGCCCAAAGCCGAACCGGGGTCATGATATCTCGACGCCGGCTCTTCCTTGACCCAGCAGGGATAGGAATCCCTTTTGGGCCTGAGCGGGCCTTCGACGTATTCACCGGTCACGACGTGAACGTACCCTCCCCTAAAAGGCGCCCAAGGATCCCTGCCCCGGAGCAATTCGCGGTCGATATCATCGGATTCCACCCGATATAAAAGGTAACGCGCGTGCGTTAAGGCAAAATACATCGCCTCGTCAAAGCCCGAGAACGAAAGCCCTAAGGCATCTTCGATCCTTTGGAGCTCGTCTTCGCCTTCGTGGAATGATTCATAGAGGTCCCTGTCGAAGCAGGGATGGCCTTCATGATGAAAGCCGAGGAAGCCCTTCATAACAGGGGCCTCCAAGATTTAGATTCGAGTTGCGTTTTCATATTTCTATATATGCTCCTGAATATGGGACGCGAAGCGGCGATATCGCGTCTTTTGCGTTGCTCCCGCTTGACTGTGGTCCGCCCCGACAAGAAAATCTAATTAAGACTATGGCCAGGGAACCGAATTTCAACGCGGATAGCTACGCCGAGATCAACGCCGACGTTCAGGCGATGAACGAAGGTGGGGACAAGGAGTTCTTTTTCCATGTCTACCAACATTTGACTAGGCTCACCTCTCCTTCGGAAGCGACTCGAAAGCAGATGTTCTTCCACTACTACCCCCTTCTGGAGGCGACCCACTTCTTCCTGCAGGATAACTGCAGCAAAGACATTCGCATCCGGCAAGCCTCGGATTTCCATTTCGACGAGGAGCAGAGGACGCAGGGCGAATGGGAAAGGCAAATCAATAGCTGCTTCCTTTATCGAAATGGCAAAGGAGAAAGGATAAAACCCGAAGACGCCATACAAAGACATCTTTACGCCAACAAGGAAAACTACCTCGAAGAGTTAGGCGGCTTGGTGGGATATGAGGTCAATATATCGAAGACCAAAGGCGCCGCCAGGGTCGACCTATTGAGCATAAAAGACGACGACCTGTGCTTCATTGAGCTGAAGAAATGCACCTTAAATGGAGAACGAAAAGGCGATAACCAAGAGCCTTTGATCCGCGCCATCCTGGAGATGGAGACGTTCAGGTCCTATCTGAATGAGCCCTCAAGCCTCAAGGTCATAAAGGAGGCCTTGGGCGTAGATTTCAAGAACATAAGATTCATCGCTTTGGTCCCCGAACTCATAGCCCGCGACATGGATTTCATCAAGGACACCGAAATTGGGGAATCGCTCAAGGGCAGATTGCTCATCAAGACGATCAAGGTTAAAGATGGATGCGACCTCCATGACATCAAGGTCGGCAATACCAGTCAAAAATATTTCGAAATCACAGACCGTCCCTATTGATCACGATCATCCCAGGAACACCGATAAACCTCTTCGGTGTTGGTCGCGTCGCAAGGATTCACCGCATCGTGCTTCACATAAAGGCGGAGGCTGATGCGGTTTTCCTTGCAGCATTCCCTAACGACATCCGATTCGAAAACAGTCTTCGCATCCAATAACGCTTGGTCGATGACGCGCTTGATTTCGTCCTCGCGGATCCGCTTCGATTCAGGAAGATAAAATAGGTAAATCAAGGTACCGGGTCCATCCTTTTTGTTGCATTGGATACCCATGATGTGGGTCAATAGTTGCTTCGCGTCGAACGGGGAATCGCCCGATAACCCAAAAGCCTTCGGGTCGATCTTCATGTTCTTTCCCACGTCCGAGAGCCATTCCTTGGGGATTCGCTTAACGATGAGATTCCTCTCTGACTTGAAGTAGTTTTTGGAAAGAAGAATGGGGTGCTCGTCGAAAATCTCGTGGCACTTGCACTCGAAGAAATATTCCTCCCCTGCCCCTTCTGCGTATCCATCCATCGTGGGCGGGGTGCAATTGAAGCTCGGAAAGACCGGGAGCTCTTTTTCGAAATAGGCCTTCTTGATCGACCCCTTTGTTCGCGTGAAGAAGTCGGCTCCCGTCCCTATTCCCTTCACCGCGAGGGAGGCAAGGCAAAAGGCCGAAGAGGAGGCGATGGAAAGCATCTTGGGCGGCACTCCGTTTTTCTTGGCCTCCAGCTCTTTGCCCGGGGAATGCCTATAGGCGCGGTATGCCTCATCGTCCATCCTGGCGACGAACTCATGTAGGACAGACGGCTTGAAATAATGCGCGTACCTCTCCGAATACGGAAAACTATCGGCGCGCTCTGGGTATGTTTCCAAATAGATTTCCTTCAGCAGCGCGTCATATCTTTCCTTTGCTTTTTCGCTCATCTTCCTAGTCCCCCTAATTTGCCAGCCATGATCAAAACGTCTTCAACCATCGATTTGGTTTATTCCTTTTGCGTTTTCGATGAGATCGCCTTGATCTGGCGCTTCAAGTAATTGACGTAATCGCGCTTGAACCATTCGTCGAGGAACTCGTACGAACCCGTCTTGATTCGAAATAGCGGATAGTAGAGCTCATGCTGGTCGGCGGCATCCACGGAGAACGTCAGGTTTCTCCTATCCGCGGTGCCCTTCCCCTCGAAATAGCGTTCGAAATCGAATAGGGCCTCCTCGTCTTTGCACTTCACCCGAAGCGTGGCCGGCTTCCCGTCCATGATCCCGTATTTGCTAAGCCTATCCTCGAGCTTCTTTTCGAGGGCTTCGTCTTTCTTGAACAGGTCTCCGTCTTGGACGTCGCGCATCAGGGAGATATTGACCTTTTTCATCGTCCCCGCATCGTTATAGAAAAGGTAATACGCGTGGTTCGTGTAATAGATTTTATAAGGCTCTGCCTCGTATGGGTTCTTTTGGTCCTTGTAGAGGAAGCGGACTTTGCGCCCCTTTTCCATCGCCTTGAAGACGGAATCGAGGTTACCCATGGTAGCGTTATCGATGGAATAGTCGCCCCCAACCCTTTCCGTCACGACGTAATTGGGGAGTTTGGAGAGCACCGCCTCGACGTGCTCATTCCTCCGCATGGCGATCGATAAGGCCAAAACGAGGCCCTGGTCCATCGCGATGCCTTTATCAAGCGGCCGCCCCAAACGGTATCCCCCATCCCTTCCGTGGGTTGTGATGATCGGGATTTCGAGGATCATGGCAAGGTCCTCAAGGTAGCGGCGAGCCTGCCTGGTGCTGCACTCAAGCTCTTCCGCGATTTTGGTGACGGAGATGAAGGTCTTTCCGTCGCAACGCTCATTCAGCATCAGGAGCGTTCTCAATTCTTGTGAAATCTTTGACATATATTAATAGAATGCCATCCAATATAGGACATATATAGGCGATATTAGTGAAAACAATGCAGAATTCAGAGTTTGATAACGCTTCAGTTTATAAAGTCTTAAATGCAGAATTTGTTTCTTAATTCACTAGATTGATATCAAAAGCATCGGTTTTAGTGAAATAAGATACAAATTTTGTTCGTTAATTCACTAAAACTCTATTTTTATGCATTAATGATATCCTGAACAAAATTGACTTGATCCGACACGCAATGGGAGTGTTTGTTGTCCTTGATACCATAAGCGGTGACCATGGTGATCCGGAGGGCCGCCTTGGACTTCGTCGCCTCGCGGAACGCCTCTGCTTTCCCAAGAAGCTTCTCTTCATATTCGCCATCGATTTCATAGGGCGTCTTCCCATACTTCATCTCGCACAGATTGACGACGCCGTCTTTCCGCGATATCAGAAGATCGATTTGGCATGCGGCATTGCGGAAGGCGCCTTCCTCCGTGGAAAGGCCCGATATCCCAAGCGATTTCTTGATTTCGGGGATATGGTTCAGGCAGACGATCTCAAAGGCGCGACCGAGGTAGGAGTAATACCCTGGGGTCGAGATAAAATTCAGCCAGCTCGAGACCTTATGTGTCCCAAGATAGGAAAGCGAAAACAAGACAAACGGGTCGATGATCCTATAGGAGGGGCCATCCTTCTTCTTTTTAAAATGCTTGAACGGGCGTATGAAACCGCACTGCTCCAGCTCATCGAGGGCGATGGTGAGCTGCGAGCCGTTGCCGATGCCTTTTGCCAAAGCGAGATCCTTCCTCAAAATCCCTTCAGGATGCGCGTGCATTTCCTTAAGGATCAAGCCATGATAGGCGGAATTGTCGAAAAGGGATTTGAGGACCCTATCGTATTCGTATCTCAATTCTCCGCTTTCCGAAAAACATAGGCGCTCGATGTTCTGCGCCAAGGAGAAACGCGGGCTCAATAGGTTCAGATAATACGGAATGCCGCCGAACACCATATAGGCTTCGAGCAATTCGGAATCGGAAAAGGATACGCCATTGTCCTCGAGAAGGACTTTGCAATCGCCGATTCCAAATGGCATGATGCGCAATTGTTTCGTTATGCGGTTATGGAAACCGCCGCGGTCGTCGACGATATTGCCGATGATCCAAGAGGTCGCCGAACCGCATACGATCAGGATAAGGTCCTCCTGCGATTCGCCATAGCCATTCCAGAACGCATCGAGCGCGGCCAAAAAGGATTTCCTCTTTCCGGCAATCCAGGGAAGCTCGTCGATGAAGATGACGCGCTTGCCGCCGGTCGGCTCGCGGTATACATCAGGGCGCGATAAGGTCTCCTTAAGACGGGTGAACGCCTCTTCCCAGTTCTTTGGGGTGGATTTTTTTGGGTCACCGGCTTCCGCAAGGGACTTTGCAAATCGTTTCAGCCTTTGGCGTGGGGTATCTAACTTCACACCAGTGACGTAGAAGGAGAACCGTTCGTTGAAGAATCTTTTGATCAAATAGGTTTTGCCTACGCGCCTGCGCCCATAAACCGCGACAAACTGCGGTCTGTGCCCGGCAAGAAGCTCTTCAAGTTCGGCGCATTCATCCTTTCTTCCAATAATCTTCAACATACAAAATTTGCTCCTTAATTCACTAGATTAGACTAATTTTAATCGGTTTTAGTGAAATAAGATACAAATTTTGTTCGTTAATTCACTAGATTCGCGATTTTAATGCTTATGCGTGAAGATGATTCCGAAGCAAAAAGGTGCACCGCGAATCCGCGGATGCGCTCAGCCTCTTCATCACCCAAAAACGGAAATCCGTGGGGAGACGTATATGCGAATTCGATGGTTATATATCCTCGTCCAACAAGAGAAGCGTTTCGACTTCCAGAGGATCCAAGTCGCCAAGAAGAAGGGAATCCGGTTCCGGCTCTGCTGCGGGGTCGGGGCTTCCGCCAAAGGAATCGAGGAAAAGGTCATAGCCGCAGCAAAGGCAGAGGCCGTCTTCTAATGGCTCTCCGCAAATAGGACAGTGCTTTGGCATAGTTTTCCCCTTTTCCTTATTTATATAAGGTTTAGGCAGGGCTTTCAAACATATTCGTGAGCCCATGTTGTCTCAAAAAAGCGTTCCATCTTCAACATCGGCTCATGCGGAGCGGCAACTTTCGCGGCCACGCGAGTTTCCATTCGCCCTGGCGGCGGCCACCCATTCGGGGCTTTGGGATGGTTGAGGATTGACTGAAACGTTCCCCTCATGGCGGCGCCCGATGCCCTATCTTCAGCCTATCGTCGTTTATGACCGTTTCATGGCTAACCGACCAATAAAATATTCGATTGGGTCTTGATTTTTCAAATTGCCTAATTGTGCAAAACTTTTTACATTGTTTTCAAGAAACAATGCTCCTATGATTGCGTCGCAATGAAATGAAAGGGGTAAACATACCATGAAAATCAAATCGAAATTGCTCGTGCTCGCCAGCTCGGCTCTATTGCTTGCAGCCTGCGGCGGCACCACCTCGTCCTCCACCGCGAGTTCCTCCGCTTCCTCCAGCGAACCCGCTGCCTCGAGCGTCGTGGAATCCTCCTCCGAAGAGACCGTGAGCTCCGAAGAAGAGGCCGTGAGCTCCGAAGAAGAAGTCTCCTCCGAAGAAGAGGCCGTCTCCTCCGAAGAGGTCACCACCTATGCGA
>JAILKX010000245.1 GCA_024693415.1 Bacilli bacterium | reverse complement strand
GGCGCCTTAGGGGAATTCGCCGTTTGCTTCTTTGCTCTAGCAGGTCCAGCTGGCCGTGATCGAATGTATTTTGACGTCGGCGTATTTGATATGCAAATTTAGCTCAACAGCGGTCCCGGAGGTGCCGTCATAGGTAAAGAGCTCGATTTCCTGGGGCTCATCGTCGTCTTTGACGAGGTTCACGGTCTCACCCAAATATATCTCATCATAATACTCGTCCCATAAGTCGTAGATAAACTGGGCCGACGCATCGCTCGCCGTGTAGGAGACCGAAACCCTGGTAAATCCATTCAGCCCTATGAATATGTAGCACATGTTTTGCTCAGTTACGCCCGTTGTATTCGCGAAATAGTCGGAACCATTAAAACTAATGGTTGTGTAACTCGATGCAGAAATCCCAATGTCAGTGTGCGGTGTGACGCCATCATCGCATTTTGCAGCGCCAACATAACTTTCGTAATATTCGAGTGGATCGCCGGGCAAAACTTTTGTTGTTGGGCCAAACGTCTTGGTCTTGGCGGTCGCAGCCAACAAAAGGCTTGGCGCGCTGAACACGTTTTGCCCAGAGACAGCCACCGCGGCGGTGCCTGCGACACCTACGAGTGCCACGACGACCATAAATGCATTTTTGCTAAGCATAGAATTACCCCCGCAATCTCCGAATTGTAGCAATTGCTACCAAATTTTAATTGTGATTATAAAGGAGGGATTTAGCTTCGCAAGAAAAATGTGCAAACAATCGAAATGCAGACACGATTATATCGTGTGGGCCATCTTCTGCCTCGATGGGGCGCCCGCCGCCAAGAAAAAGGAGCCGCCTAAGCCAAATGGCTCATGGCGGCCCCATTTTTATGTTATGGGACGAAGGGCTATCCGACGATGGTGTAGATGACCTCGGCCTGCTCGCCGGTGGTGAGGGTCACCTTCTCGCGGTGGAGGCCCGGGGTGATGTTATCGAGCCTAGAAAGATCGGGGAGGGTATTCGAATCGACGGAACCGGCCTGCACGATCCCGAGGAGGCCGTCGAATTCGTAGGCGTATCCCTTGAAGATGCGGAAATAGGCTTTGCTGAGGTCGTATCCGGCGGGGATGGGGAGCCAGCTGGGGTTATAGGCGCGGATCTTGATTTCGGAGAGACCGGCGACGACGTAGGCGAGTTTGACGGTCTCCCCGCCGACGGTGATGGTCGCGGTCTTCGCTTTCTCGTCGGCCAGATCGGTGGAGAAGCCCGCGATCTCAAAGTCCACGCCGCTCTTGTATTCGCTGAAATTGGCGCGCCGCCCGTCCTTCTCGAAGACGAACCTCGTCCGGACATCCACTTTGAGCGATTCCTCGGCAGAGGCGCCTTTGCGGACGACGAGCGGCTCCGCATAAGCGGCATTTGCGGATGACCGATTGTAGGGTCCGGTGACGTCGAAAGTGCTCGGCATCGCCTTGCACTCGGAATCCAAGGGGCGGTACACCGGCACGCTTCCGAAGCCCTCGAGCGCGATCGAGCCCGTCTGGCCAGGCCTTAGCCCCGCGGGGACTGTGACGGTCGCCGTCGCCACTTGGGCGGGGTAATCGTGGCCATCCATTTGGATGGCGGGGCAATAATTAAGCTGGCCTTCTCCGCCTTCTCCGTCGAAGACGATGACCGTGCCGTTCAGCAAGGCCGAACCGGTGTCGGAGTAGTGGAAGTAATCCGGAATCGCCTTAAGATCGCTCCCGTCGGTCACGAAGTAGGTGAAGGGGACGCCGTCTAAGTCGATTTGGTGACGGCCGAGCGAGGGGTCGGTAGAGATCGACAAGAGGTCCTCCATGCCCAAGCTTGCGCGCTCGGTCTTTATGCCATGGGTGGATTCGTCATAGGTCGCATAGCCGGCCTTGTAGGAATCGTACGATTCGCCGAGCAATCCGCCCCCGCTTTGGATGATCATGTAATAGTTCTGGAAGACGGGGCCCTGCTCGGCGAGGATCTCGGGCAGGACGTAGTAATTGAATTCGAGCGTGGTCTCGTAGGAGAGGTTTCTGGCGCGGTCGGTGACCTTCGCCTCGGTGGTCCAGGTGTGGAAGCCGACCTCGCCGGTCGGCAGATCCGACGAACCCAAACTCCTGATCTCGTAATCGGAGGTTTCATTCGTCGCGGCCGTCCGCAGCTCACCCTCGCCCACGGATTCGCCCTGGATGAAGTAGAGGGGGCTGTAGCGGATTTCATAGCGGCCATAGTTAAGCCGTCCATCGGCGTTGTATTTGTCGATGGTCGGCTGGAAGAGTTCGGACAATAGGGAGCCGCTTTCGCCGGAATAGATCGCTTCGGGGAGCTTCTTGAGGGTGGTGACCATCGTCTCGAAGTTGACTCCGAGGACCTCGCTGATGCGCTTGAGCGAAGCCTTCTTGTCTTCGCCGAGCTTTGCGTAGGCCGAATCGTAGTACTTGCTGACCGCCTCATTGGCCCCGAAGTTTAAGCCGAGGCGGAAGAAGACGTCGGCCGGGAGGTCGCGGGCGAGCTCGGCGGCGAATTCGACGAGGTTCTTGATGTCGGCGCCCGAGATCAGGTCGCGCGCCTCATCGAGGACCTCGCGGACGCGCCCATAGAAGCGGGTATCGACGACGGATGGCCTCGCATGGCCAGCAATGCGGATCCAATCTATGAAATCGGAGCCGAAATCGAAGAAGAGGCGGGCGTAGTCCTCGGCGGAGAAGCCAAGGGACAGCACGACTTTGCCGAGGTAAGAGATATACTTCTCGCTCATCATCCTCTGGTTCGCATCGAACATGCGCTTGTAGTCGATGTTGTCGCGGGGCCTTGCCATAAGGGGGAGGGTGGCGTCGAAGAAGAGATCGCGGTCGAGTTTGAGCGCGTTCTCGACGATTCCCCTAAGGAACCGCCCGGCGAGGATGACCGACCCGCGGGACATCTTCACCGTGTTGTTAAGGCCTTGGTGGATGGCCTCATCGAGCGCGAGCATCTTCTGCTTCTGCTCGCCTTCGGCGCGCTCGAGCTCCTTCGCGAATTGGTCTACGTTGCCCGAGACGCCCCAATCGTAGTCGAGGAAGCGCTTGACGCAGGCCGGCACGAGGACTTCCTCAACCCCTGCCCCGACGAGCTTCGCCGGGTCGAAGAAGGCGAGGACCTTGCGCAGCCTGGCCTCGAATTCGGAGAAATAGTTATCCACGCAGCCCCAATAGTAGGCGTTGCTCGCGTTGAGCATCGCGATGAGGTCGAAGATCGACTGGGCCTCTTCGTAGGTGAAGCCGGTCTGCTCAAAGAGCATGCGCAGGTCGATGCCTTGGTAGCCTTTGAATTGATACTCGATGAATTCGCCGTCATAGGTCTTGTCGATGCGGTCCATGAGCTCGGCGTATTGTTCGTCGGTCAGCTTGAGGCGCGGGTAGGTCGCGTTCTCGTCGAAGGAGGTCGATGCGCCGCCGGAAGCTGGAGTCGAGGCGGCGGAGGATTGGCCGCCGCCGTTAGAGAAAGGGTTTGCGGCCGGCATGCCGCAGCTTGAAAGCGCGAGCAGGGCCGCCGCGCCGAACGCCAGGAATGATTTCTTCATATGTGTCCCCCCGAAATGATTTCGTATTGCCTAATTATAGTTACGGATGCGCGGCGCGCCAATCCGGTTTCCGCGCTGGGCGGACAAATTGCCCTATAACGGAGGAGGGGTTTGGGGGATAATATACCCATGATCGCATTGAAGGGGGTCCGACTTGGGTTTGATTCGCCAAGCGGGGAGAAACGCGCCGTCCTCGATATCGGGGAGCGCGTTTTCCCGTCCAAGGGCTTCATCGGCATCAAAGGGCCAAGCGGCATCGGCAAGACCACCCTATTGAACGTCTTATCCTTGATGGAGGGGATCGACGAGGGGCAGATCCTCTATAACGGGGAGGACCTCGCCGCGCTTCCGCGGGCAAAGAAGAACCTCTTCGTCGCCCGCCACATCGGCTACCTCCGCCAAAACGTCGCCCTATTGCCCCATCTTAACGTCCTCGATAACGTCTTGCTCCCGACTTCCTTCTTGTCCTTCGGGACCAAGAAAGAGGAGAAGGACAAGGCGATGGCCCTGCTAAAAAGGTTCGGGGTGCAGGCGAGGTCAGCCGACCTGCCACCCACCCTCTCCGGCGGGGAACTCAGCAGGGTCGGCCTATGCCGCGCCCTCATAAACGGCCCTGACATCTTGCTCTGCGATGAGCCGACCGACGCCCTCGACGAAGCGGAGGCCCATCGCCTTTTGGGCTACCTCAAGGAGATATCGGAGCAGATCCTCGTCGTGATCGTAAGCCATGACGAGGCGCTGCTATCGGCCTACGTCGATAGCCTTCTTTCCTTCGAAGGCGGCGACCTCCATGGCGAGGCGCCGCTTATCGAATCCATGTCCGTCGAGCGGAAAGGCCGCTTCCGCCCCTTGGAAGTCGCCTCGCTCGGCGCGAAGCGCTTCCTCCATACCAAGGCCAAGAAAGCGGCCTCGATCCTCATATCGTGCTTCGGCTTCGTCGGGGTCGCGCTCGGGCTTGGGTTCCATAACGGGGCCTTGGCCCTCCGCCAAGACACCGAGGATATGCTCCTAAGCGGATTCCCGACCGCGATCTCATCCCTGTATATCGACGCCGGGTCGGATTCCTTCGAATCGCTCGACCAGGATGCCCTATTGACCTCGGCGCAGGAAATCGAGGTCAAGGGGCGGGGCTCCTCGATCCATTACAACGTCATCACCGATTCCTTCTTAGACTATCTCTTGGCGAACCTCGAGCCAACGCAATACCTATTGGACGAGGCGGGGACGCCTGGGTTCCTCCGCAAGGACGCGGGGGGCTATAGCACCTTCTCGGGCGGGGCGAACCTGAGCTCCGATTTGCTTGGGGGATACCTCTCCTCCCTCTATGGGGACGCCCCCGCCCTCAAAGGGATCCACGAGGACTTCGCCTCATTGCCGTCGAAATTCGATTGCATCGCCGGCGACTACCCGACCTCCCCCGAGGACCTCTTCGTCGTGGTCCGCCAGGACAACAAGGTCTCCGACGCCGCGGTCGAGATATTGGGGCTAGGCGAAGGGAAGCATGGCTTCGATGAGGTGGTGGGCCGCGAATTCAAGTTCGTGCCCAACGCGAGCCTCTATAAAAAGCTCAGCTCCTCGAAGCAGGTGACCGCCCGCTTCCTGAAGGGCAAAGAAGAGCTGAAGGCGCAGAACCTCCCGGCTTCGAGCGCGATCCCCTACGCGGTCGAGGCGGCCAATTGCTACAACAAAGGCGACGTCGAGGGGACGGAGGGCTTCATCGATAGGATCGACGCCCTCTTCGGCGAAGAGGAGACCAGAACCCTCTATCCATATGGCAAGATCGCCTCGGAGGAGAAGCTAGGCGAGATCTATGAGGACGGAAGCATCGGCAAGACGCTTCGGGTCAAAGGCATATTGCGCCAAAGCGAATCGACCTACCTCTCGCCTTTGGAGGAGGGGGTCTATTATGGGCGCGAGCTAAGCGAATTCATGGCTTCCGCCAATAGGGACAGCCCCATCGCCCAAGAGATCTATTCCCATCTGACCTTCGCTCGGAGCGGCTATACCCTAAGCGTCCCGACCGCCTATTCGATCTGGACCGAGGTGACCGCCTCGAATTCCGGGGACGCGGTCGAAACGGCGGAGGCGCTTTACGAGCACTTCCTGCTGCGGAGCGGATTCGTCTCCGACGGGGCGCCCAATAACGTGATCTTCCGCGCGAAGACCCTCGCCGAGGCCAAATCCCTTGAATCGACCATCGACGCCTATAACGCGGGCAAGCCCGATTATGAGAAGATGCTCTACTCGAAGGTGGGGCTAGGCTACATCGACACTTTCGAAGGGTATCTAAGCACGATTGACGCCGCGAGCTGGGCGATTTTTGTGGTGGTGCTCGCCTCGCATATGGTCGTCACGATCCTTTTCTGCTTCCTCGACGCCAAAGGGCGCAAGGGCGAGATCGGGCTATATCGGAGCCTTGGCGCTTCCGGGTTCAAGATATCGGGCGTGTTCCTTAGCGAAGGCCTATTGACCGGATTGCTGACCGGGGCGATCGGGGTAGGGCTCGCCTATGGGTCGCTGCGCCTATTCAACGCGATGATCCGCGGCGGGGTCGGCAACATCGTCATCTCCGAGTTTGCGCGGCTTTCCTTCCTCGAGATGTCCTTGCTGATATTGCTGTTCGTCGCGATAAGCCTGTTCGCCACCTTCCTCGGGACGCTTGCCTATGGCTTATTGAAGCCGGCGCACGCCCTGAGGGCGGAATCCTGATCCAACTATATCCCATATATGATCAGCGGCTTCGAGCCGCTTTTCATATCGATTCCCAAATAGGGGCGGTTTCCGTTATTCTGACCTAAATCCCGCCCTAAATCGGGCCTCAAACCATCATTGAATATTCGATATCGAACTATAGAAAAAGCGAATAACGCAGGTATATTAATCAGCACAATAGTATAAATAACGAATTATAAAACGATCTAAATAATATAAAAATGTCGATGTAGTCGATACTTTTCATATCTCGCTACTAAAATCAGCAAAAGATGTGCTTTTTTGGCCCTTCTTCGTGGCTTAGGTTGTTTTACGCCAGCCTCATTAAGATATGGAGACTGGCTGAATCGTTTGAAGTTTCCTCACTAAATACTGTGAAATTGCTTTCGTGTGCGCGTAATATTTTATATATAGATAAGGCGGGCGCAGCGGATGAAGAAAGGCGATCATTCCTTTGATGAATTGAATCAGGGCTTTGACACCGAAGAGTTT
>JAILKX010000244.1 GCA_024693415.1 Bacilli bacterium | reverse complement strand
ATAAAGGTGGATCGGGTTCCCGCCATTTGCGGCAGCGAGGAAGGTGAAGGTCTCGCCGAAGGTGATCATGCCGGTGCCGAAGATCTCGCGGATCGCGGCGATGATGCAGATCGCGATCGTGTAGCCGATGCCGTTGCCGATTCCGTCGAGGAAGGAATCGAAGACGCCGTTTTTGATGGCGAAAGCCTCAGAGCGGCCGAGGACGATGCAGTTGACGACGAGGAGCGACAAGAACACGCCGAGCGTGCTGTAGAGCTCGGGGAGCAATGCCTCGGTGAGCATCTTGACCAAGGTGACGAAGGTCGCGATGATCACGATCTCGCACGGGGTCTTCACTTCTTCGGGTATCACCTTGCGGAGCAAAGAGACCAAGACGTTCGAGCAGACGAGGACGAGGGTGAACAGTATGCCCATGCCGAAGGCGGCTTCGATCGATTTGGTGACCGCTAGCGCAGGGCAGAGGCCGAGGAGGGATACGAAAAGCGGGTTCTCCTTCCAGATGCCGGAGACGAAGGATTCGTAATGCTGGGACTTCTTCTTTTCCATACATCAGGCCTCCTTGTAGTGGGCGACGGCCTCGAGGACCATGCCCTTGATGAGCTTCGCGCCATAGGTGGCGCCGCAGGTGACGTTATTGAGCGCCGCTTCGCGCTGCTCGGCGGTTTCGTAATACTGATACGGCGCGATGTAATTCTGATTGAGGGTCGAGCCGTAGGTCTCGGTGTTCTCGATGATCGACATCCGGCCCAAAGAGAAATCGGAATAGACGCCGATCAGCAAACTCACGGCGCCATAGCCGTTCTTGCCGGAGCAGGAATAGATCCTGGCCTCTTCGTTAGGCAGCGAGACGGGCCAGTACTTGAGGAGCGATCCGGATTTGAGTTCCACCGCTTCTTCGACTTTCGTCGCGTCGGGGAAGATCTCCTTGAGGGCGCTTGCCTCCTTCTCCGCCTTGTTCTTGGCGATCATCGGGGCGGTGAACAGGTTGACCGAAGAGACGACGAGGGCGCTCACGCCGCCGATCGAGGCGAGGATCAGGCCGATCTTCAGGGCCTTTTTGACATCGGCGTTCATGCTGATACGACCTCCCCTCCGAATCCTAGTCCGAGCCCGACCGCGAGCAAGGTGACGCCCACGACGGCGGAAAGGATGATGATGTAGCGCTTATTCCACTTCGGCGAGGACCACTTATAGTAGTCGAGCGCCGGGGCGAGCATATTGCAGATGAGAATCGAATAGACCATGCCTTCGGGCAATGCGCCGAAGAGGCGGATGATGCAGGTGATCGCGGCAGCCGCGGCGCCGAAGATCGTCCTGCTTGGCGAGTTGATCGGCCCGGTCACCGGGTCGGTCAGCATGAAGGTCACGCCGAAGAGCATGCCGCCGCTAAGCAATTGGAACGCGATGAAGCGGAAGAAATTGATATCGTGCCTCGTGCAGATGATCGCGCCGGCGAGGGCCATCACCGCCACGAAGGTGACGAGGTAGGACGCGATGATGCGCCAATCGACCGCGCGGCGGATAAGCAGGTAGACCATGCCGACGAGGATCGCGATCTTGAACGCCTCGCCGATCGTTCCGCCGACCTGGCCGAACAATAGGCTGGAGAGCGGGACGTCATTGATGCCCATCCATTTGCCGGTCAGGCTATTGAGGCCCGCCACCTCGGCGATTGAATTGGTGAGGGGCGTGCCGCCGGTGGTGACGAAGAAGCTGCGGGAATAGTATACGTATTTGGAGCCGAAGCAGATCTTGGCGAACACCATCCCGACCGCGGCGGGGTTGAAGATGTTGCTTCCGGTTCCGCCGAAGACGAGCTTGCCGATGATCATGCCGAACATGCTGCCGAGGATCAGGGCGGGGTAGATCATGATATAAGGATCGGTGCGCGCCGGCATGATGAGCGCGAAGATCGCCGCCGAAACGCTCGGGGCGAGGATGTTGTTGACGGTGAGCTTCGAGAAGCCGGCCTTAAGATGCTCTTTGAGCGTGTGCTTGGTGCCGTCGTACTTGATGCGGTTCACGATCAGGACGTAGACGATCTCGCAGATGACCATGGTCGCCCAGGAGACCGCGATGTTCCTCGCCGCGTCCCACTGGTAGACGACGAGCGAGAAAATTAGCGTCGGCGCCAAAGCGATCAGGACGTCGGCGAGCATTCTGGCAAGGGAATCCTTGCGCCGCAGATGCGGAGATTTTTCGTTGATGATGGTGGTCATGGTAGCCTCGCGATGACTTTCGCCCTTCTTATGAAATCGGTGACGCGGATCTTGCTGGTGCACACGTAGGTGCAAAGCCCGCACTCGATGCAGCGCATCGGCTTGAGTTCCTTGACGCGCTCCTTATCGTTTGCCTTGACCGCCTGCATGATCTGCTGCGGCTCGAGGCCGGTTGGGCAGCTCAAAACGCAGGACCCGCAGCGGATGCAGGGCTCTTCTTTGACGGATTCGGCGTTCAATACGATGCAGCTCGTGACCGTTTTGGTGACGATGCAGTCCGCCGAGGGCTCGGAGGCGCCCATCATCGGGCCGCCGAGGATCAGAACCTTCGGGATGTCTTCGTCGACGAATCCGCCGCAGGCGTCGAGAAGATAGGTGAGCGGGGTGCCAAGGCGCACCCTGAAGTTCGAGGGGAAGGCGATGCCGTCGCCGGTGACCGAGACGAGGCGCTCATAGACGGGGCGATTGTATTTTGCCGCCTCATAGATGGCGGAGACGGTCGAGACGTTGAAGTTCGCGATCCCGTATTCGCCGGGGAGGTGTCCGGATTCCACTTGGATCCCGGTCGCGGATTTGATCATCGCGATCTCCCAGCCCTGCGGGTAGAAATTCCCGACCGGGCAAAGGGTAATGCCCTTGTATTCCGGGCGCTTCAGGATCGCGCCGAAGACCTGGCGCAGATCGCTGTATTTGGATTTCACGCAGATGCGGGCGTCGTTGCAGTTATAGACCTGCATGAGGAGCAATATGCCCTTGAGGATGGTCTCGGGCTGCTCGAGCATGATGCGGTGGTCGGCCGAGATATAGGGCTCGCACTCGATTCCGTTGACGAGGATGGTCTTCACCGGATTCTTGCCCTGCAGCTTGATGTAGGTCGGGAAGCTCGATCCGCCGAGGCCGACGAGGGCCGTCTCCTTGAGGATCTCGGTCAATTCGTCCTTGGTGAGCTTCGCCACTTCCTCATCCGTCCTCGCGACGAGGGAGGGATCCCATTCGTCGAGGTGGTCGTTCTGGATCTTGAGGTAATTCACAAGCTTCCCGGAGCGGTGATAATGCTTCTCGTACCCGATGAAGGTGCCGGAGCAGGTCGAATGGATCGGCTGGTCGAAGAAGGCGGCGTGGCGCACGCCGATCTTCTGGCCGAGCAAGACGCGGTCGCCCTCCTTGATGAAAATCTCCGCCTTGGGGCAGCGGGCATTCTCGGTAGCGGCAAAAAGAAAATCGGGGACCGGAGCCTCAATTGCAGGCAATTGCCCCAGCAGCCCTTTGGAATCCTCGATATAGTTCGACTTCGAAATCATATCCGTTTCGCGCTTTCAAAATTACTGACTGATATTATAGCAAATCGGTAAATCAGTAATGCAAGTTTTCTTTAGTCGCTGACTTAAAAATGCATATTTTTTCATTGGTTGTCGAGCAATTTTGCAAAAGATAATTCCTTACCGATTCGCCTTGCCGATTTCGAGGTTCCCGCTCATCCTATTTATATATAAAGCGCACGAGAAAGTTTTATCCCATTGAATAAACATTGATTTCGAGGGTGCCAAAAGGAAAAATATTCCATGTGCATTCCAGAAAGGATTCCCTAACCACGATGAAAAAGAAAAGCATAGCCCTATTGATCTCCTCGGCGTTCGCCATGGCTTTGGCAAGCTGCGGAACCGTCTCTTCCTCCAGCGCTCCAACTTCTAGCGATTTGGCCTCGTCCGTCCAATCCGTCGAGGACGTGTCATCGAATTCCTCCGCCGAAGAAGAGATTTCCTCCGCCGAAGAAGTCTCCGAAGCGTCTTCCGAAGAAGCGCTTTCTTGGAGCGAAGAGATCCTTTCCGCGATGAAGGAGAACCTCTATGGCGAGGTTTTGCCCTTCGTCGACATCGAATTCGAATTGACCGTCGATGCGGGGACGGTATTGCTCACCAGCGTCGACGAGTCCTTCGATTTCCAAGACGTCCTCGCCACCGCCGACCTCTTCGGCGATGACTATGTCCGCAACGACACCGACTACTACTCGATGCTCGTGAAGCCGGTCGCGACAAACGAAGGCACCCGCTACGTCGGCGTGCAGATCGCCGCGATCGATTCCGAGGGCTACGCCATCTACGAGGACGAGGACAATTTCGGCAAGCTCATCATCCAGGCCGGCGATCCCTTCCTCTATGAATTCCCCGCGGAGATCGTCGCCGAATTCACCGAATATTATGACACGTCCTCAACGGTTCCTTCCTTTGAGGCCGAATACTATCAAGTCGGTTACGAATACGGGACCCTCTTCGTCTACGGCTATGGAGCCGGCGAAGACGCCGAAACCACCTACGCCGCAGCCCTAAGCGAAAGCGGATGGACTCTATCCGAAGGGAAGGGCGAAAACGGTTATCGCCTCGCGGTATCCGCCGACGAGAAGATCCAACTCGAATTCGCCTACGATCCCGATTACGGTTCCTTCGACATCATGCTTTCGGAATACGTGAAGATCTATGGATCGTGGCCGGCGGAGGAAGTCGCTTCCTATGTCTCCTCGATCGCCCCGGGCTCCGAATCCACCGTGCCCGCCTTCGAAGGCGAGGGATACACCTATAACATCTGGGACCTCTCCGGCGACGGGGGCCAGTACTACATCTACGTCAACAACTCCTCCGAAGAGGCGATCGCGCCCTATATCACTAGCTTAGAGGAAGGGGGATGGGCGATCACCCTCGACGAGGAATCCTATCCCGCGACCTACATCTGCGTCTCCCCAAATGCCGACATCGCGATCAACGTCTACTATTTCATGGACGCGGTGACCATCGTCGTCGGAAGTTACGATGGCCCCGTCAAGGAATGGCCGACCGAAGCAATCGCGGCCGCCTTGGCGAATAGGGGCGTCACCGATGTTTTGCCCGCCTATGAGGGCGCGAACTATTACATGTTCATCAACGACGAGGGCTTCACCCAGATCTACGCCTACGTCGATGAAGGAACCGAGCAAAACGCCGTCGACGCCTATACCGCAACCCTAGTCGAGGCAGGCTTCACCCTCGGACCC
>JAILKX010000241.1 GCA_024693415.1 Bacilli bacterium | reverse complement strand
GATGATCTCGTAGAATCCGAAGTCCTCGATCTCATAGATGTAGCCGTTTTTGTTGTCGATCACGAAGTTCCTCTGAAGCGGGGAGCTGTAGTATTCGTAGCGGTCGTAGGTGGAGACGCCGTCGGCATCGTAGACGAGGGTGTCGGGGCGGACGTCGATCCTCGTGTATCGAAGCTCGCCGCTATCGTCGTAATAGGGATAGTCGCGGTAGGAATCGGCGCCGGCGGGGATGTATTGCATGTAGGTGAACGTGCTGGTCGCGTAGAGCTTATTGATCTCGGCGGGGATGTCCTCCTGGTGGATGACCGTGTCGCTTTGGATGAGGGAGCTGTTCGCGTCATAGACGTCGGTCTGGACCTCGGTCTGCTTGGTGAAGCTGACCTTGGTGATGGAGCCGCCATCGTATTCGACGTCGCCGCTCGAATAGGATTCGGTGGTCGTGTAGATGAAGTTCAGCTCCTCCTCTTCCTCTTCGCCGTCGGCTAAGGCGAACTTCGGACCGAGGGCCTTTTTCGAGGCGTTGCTCTTCCCCTTCTTGATCGCGAATCCCTGCGCCCCGTTCATGTCGATCTTGAGGCTCGAAAGGAAGGAGACTTCCAGTTCCTTCGGGGTTTCCTTTTCCCTCTTGTTTTCCTTGCCTCCGCCGCAGGATGCGAGCGCGAAGGTGAGCAAGGCCGCGAATAGTAGTCTTGGATATTTCATAGGTTTCCTCCCGTGCCTATATGCTAAGCATATGGTTTCCGTCGATTTGATTATAGCGCGCCGTACGCGAAGCACAATATTGTCCTATCGGCGGACCTGCAATTTTTTTATGAGCGATAAGAATAGGCGGTACGTTATTTGCCGCGCCGAAAAAAAGCGCCATGGCGGCGCCTTGAGCGGTTTATTTCGGCCAGGGGCCTTCGGTGGAGAGATCCGCGAAGTCGTAATGGCGGAGGGCTTCGTAGACCCCCACCGCGACCGCGTTGGAGAGGTTGAGCGACCTTAGCCCCTCCTTCATCGGGATGCGGACGGTGAACTTCTCGTGGGCCTTAAGCACCTCGACTGGGATCCCTTTGGTCTCCTTCCCGAACATCAGGTAGACCTCTTCGGGGTAATCGACTTCGGTATAGAGGTGCCTCGCCTTCTTGGAATAGTAATAGACGACGGCTTCGGGGTTCTTCGCGTAGAACTCGTCGATGTTCTCATAGACCCTGACGTCGAGCTTGTCCCAATAGTCGAGCCCTGCCCTCTTCATGTATTTGTCGTCCAGGGAGAAGCCGAGGGGCTTGATGAGGTGGAGGGTGGAGCCTGTGGCCGCGCAGGTGCGGGCGATGTTCCCGGTGTTCTGCGGGATCTCCGGCTCATGGAGTACCACGTGGATGTGTGCCATACGGTAGGGATTATACTCCGATTCCTAAATCGCGGAGATGGGCAAGGCGTAGACGCCTTTTCCTAGCGGCATCGCCTCGCGGCAGGGGCAGATGATCGCCTTATGCTTGATGGGGTATCTGCTCTTCTCCAATTGGCGGAAGCCTGAAACCTCGCTTAGGTCGTGCTTCTCCCCGCTTTTGCACTCAAGGAGGCTGAGCTGCCCGTCCTTCAGGATGACGAGGTCGACCTCATTTCCTTGGGCGTCGCGGTAATAATAGAATCCCGCCTCGCCCTCTTTCCTGGCGTTGCGGTAGGATTTCATGATCTCATTGACGATGAAGGTCTCGACCATCCTGCCTTTCAGATAGCTCGCTTCGAGCATCTCCGGCCCATTGACCTTGGCGAGGAAGCAGGCGAGCCCAGTATCGGAGAAATAGACCTTCGGGCGATGGACGAGCTGCTTGGCGATGCTCATCTCGCTGTAAGGCTGCAGAAGATGGATGATGTTCCCGGCCTCAAGAACGCTGACCCATCCCTGCACCGTCTTCACGTCGATCCCGATCCCCTTGGCGAGATTCGAGTAGATGAGCTCCTGCCCAGTGAGGGAGGCCAATAGGCACATGAGGTTCAGGAATTTGCCGCGGTTATTGACCTGCAGGATGTCGCTGACGTCCTTGGCGAGATAAGACTCCAGGTAATCGGCATAGAAAGAGGCGGTCTTAAGATAGGGCTTATCATAGAGTTCGGGGTATAGGCCGCGGACGATGGTCGCGTAGAGTTCGGGAGACGTGAAGGCGTTGTCTTTGGCCCGCGCCATCGCCTTAATGGGATCGGCCTCGAAGGGCAGCTCTTCGACGCCTTTGACCTCGGAGAGGGATAACGGGGACATATGGATGAAGGCGACGCGGCCGCACATCGACTCGGTGACGCCTTTCATGAGCTTATAGGTTTCCGATCCGGTGAGCACGTAAAGGGATTCCTTCTTGCCCTGGCGCTTCGCCTCATCCACCGCTCCTTCGAGGTAATCGAAAAGGATCGGCGCCTTCTGGATTTCGTCGATGATGAGGGGTGCCTGGTGCAAACAGAGGAATTCGGCGGGGTCAATGGTCGCCTCTAAGCGCGCCAAGGGGTTGGAGAGGCTTACGTAGCCGAAGCCAAGATCCTTTTCGATGAGCTCGCACAGGGTCGTCTTGCCGATTCCCCTTGCCCCCAGGACGAAAACGATCGGCTTCTCTTTGATGGCCTGAAGTATCTCTTTGTAAATCGTCCGATCGATCATAGCAACCTCTTCTTTGCCTTAAGGGCGCATCGAACTCCATCAATATTTTTGGAGTCCGATTCCAGATTTATTATAGTCTGAAGCATTCATATGGTTAATATTTTTGGAGTTGGATTCCAAATTTATTACATTTCAGAGGCTCTGCGGGCATGGCGACGCAAGCAAAAGGCCCAAGCGATGTTCGCTTAGGCCAAACAAGCAAGGAAGCCGATGGACGGCTTATTTCCTGTCTTCGATGCCCTTTGAGGCTTCCTTCTGCTCCTCGACGAAGCTCTCGGCGGCCGCTGAGACCTTGGCCGAGACCTTCGAGGCGCTGCCGCCTTCGTCATAAGAGACGGTGACCTGCGGGAAGGGGATGCCGATATGGTGGTTGTCGAAGAGGATCTTGATCTCGCGGTTCAGATCGCGCTGGACCTGGTAGACGTCATCCTCCTTGCATCTAGCCACGAAGAGGAGGTCGACGCTACTAGGGCCTAGCTCGGCCACGCCCTTATAGAAGGGGCCTTCGACGATCGCGGGGATCTTGTCCTTGATCGCGCCGATGTTCTCGGCGATGACCTTCTCGACGTTTTCGATGCGGTCGTTGTAGGAGGTGCCGACGTAGCACTTGGCGACCGAGAGGTCCTTGGTCTGGTTCACGAGGCTTCCGATCTTGGAGTTGTTGACGACCTTGATGTTGCCGCCCGCGTCCTTGAGCCTCGTCGTGCGGATGCCGATCGATTCGACCATGCCGCGCCACCCGTCGATGATCACGATGTCGCCGACCTGGAAGTCGCCCTCGAAGACGATGAAGACGCCGGCGATGATGTCGGCCACCAAAGCCTGCGACCCAAGGCCGATGATCAATGTGACGACGCCGGCGGAGGCGATCATCGTGGTCGTATCGGCGCCCCAGGCGTCCATCACGAAGAAGACGGACACGATCGCGATCACCCACTTCAGGAAGTTCGCGATGAGTTTGGCGATCGTGATCCCCTTCTTCGAGCGGAAGGTGATCATCATCGCGTAATGGAGCGCGATCCCTAGCGTCACCGCCATCCCGACGATCTGGATCGTGTGGAGGAGGTTCGGCAGGAACTGGCTCGCCATGTACTGGAGGAAGGGATTGTCGGATACCTGGACGTCAAAGACCGAGCGGGGATCCCAGTTGATGCTCCCGTCGGGATTGATGCCCTTCTTCACGCCGAAGATCTGCGGCGTGAACACGAAGACCAAGATGGTCGCGACCATCAGGGCTCCGTAAGCGATCCAGAGGATCAGTTTCTTTTTGTTCTTCATGATTTTGCCTCCTTGCTTGTGTATTGGTTAATCCGTAAAGAACGCATCTTCATATTCGACGACCGTGTGGGAGTCGTCGTTAGCGTCGAAGTAGGAGAATCCCACGTCGATCGGCTCGCTTAATAGCAATGCGGCGAAGGCCTCGTAGGCGCTTAGGTCGCTTCCGTCGGGGCAAAGGGCTGCGCGGATATCGATCGAAGCGTAGTTGCCGCGGCTAGGCCAATCGGCGAGGTCGAAGGGGAACTCGTAGTAGCCTAGGCTTTCGCCATAGAAGGTGATGTTGAAGGCCGATAGGCCATCCACCGAGGTGAAGTATGGGGTGAAATCCAGTTGGCCGCTGGAAGAGAGCGACTTGGAATTGAGCCTGATGCCCGTGATCTCGGAGACGCTGCTCCCGTCTACTAGCGTCACGTACTCTGGGGCTTCCTGGATGGTGACGGGAGATGTCGCCCCTTCTTCGTAGGCTGAGACGATCAGGCTATATTCGACGCCGGCTTCGACCGAGGAATCGCCGAGGTAGACGTAATTCCATTCGTCGATCCCCTCGCCGGAATTGCCAAGGTAAGTCTCGCTTAGGGCATCGGATTCGCTCAGTTCGTTGACGAGGCGGATCGAGGGGCTCGAATAGAGGTTCGAGTCGTTGGTGATATCAAGCTTCAGGTAGGTATAGTCCTCGATGATGTACCAAGGCGATACCGCCCCGTTATAGGAGGAGGTGCCGCTATTGGTGATCAGGAAGGATGTCAACTCAGGGCTATATCTATGGGTTTCGCCGCCATAGACGTAATCGACCGCGTAGAGGAAGCTATGCTCCCTTATTGTTTCGTCGAGGGCGAAGTCGCGCCAGGTAAGGGTCTGGGTATCCTCGGACAATTCAAGCGGGAAGTCATATTCGGTGAACCCCTCCTGCTCGATCAATACGAAGGACATGCTCTCAAGCTTAGAGTCGGGGTCGCTATAGGAGACGCCGACGTCGAACTTCCCGGTCGCGTAGTTGATCGCGTTATCGAAGCTCACTCCGCTGATCGCGGGGTCGCTTGTGACGTAGTCGCTATCGACGAGCGTCACCTGCCCATCGATGTTCATCTCGGTCCCGTCGCGGATATCGGTCCAATAGAGGACGTAGGTAAGCGTCATCCCCTCGGCATTGAGCGCGAAGTCTTCGGGGAAGGTGAAGGTCTGAAGCTCATCGGTATGCTCAAGGCTTGCCTCGATCTCATACCCATCGCCTGACAAGGTCCCCATGGATAAGGTGAAGTCGGTGTAATTGGAGCGCGGGTCGACCATATCGAGCCTTAGAGAACACGTGCGGTTCGGGTAGTCGAACTCGGTTTCGAAGTTGATGCCATTGAATACGGTCGGGTCGTCGTCTGTGATCTCTTGGCTCCCTAAGACGAGCTCCTCTTCGCTGCCGTGGTAGGTATATAGGATCGAGGCGGTGTAGGTCTCGCCGGCATAGATCTCGCCGAGGTCCGTGACCGATAGGGTCTGCACTTCGACGGTGCGGTCTAGGTCGACGATGGCCGCGCTAGAAGGATCGGAATCGCGCGACAGGCGGAACTTCAGGTCGAGGAACGAATAGCCGTAATCGACGATGTCGACGCTGACGTTCGTCGTCATCTCGACGTAGTCGACGGCGAAGTCATAGTTCGCCTCGATGTAGGCGAAGGTGAATGTGACTTCGCCGCTAGTTTCTTCGTAGGTTTGCTTGTTGGCGTTGTAATACCGGAACGCGTATTGGCAGGTCACCCCATCGATCATGGAATCCTGATTCAGGAAGCCGTCCTCAAAGAAGACGATCTGATCGTCTTGGGTCGCGGCGAGGGCATGGGTCGCGGTCACGCCGTCAGGATTGGTGAGGGTCAAGGAGAAGTCGGAATAGAAGCCGTTTGAGTCATCGTAATAAAGGGTCACGGGGAAGCGCGGGCCATTGCCTTCTGCTTCCGAGCCGGCGTAAGCGTATCCGCTCACCTCGATCTGCACGCCTTCGTCTTGTATCTGCTTCCCTTCGAAGGTGATCGTATCGCCTTGATAGGTCTTCTTCTCGCCATTATCGGAGTAATTCACTAGATAGGTATAGGCAACCCCTGGCTCGATCTGCCCGCTTTCGAAGGAAACGGTCTGGACCTCATAGGTCTTCTCCAGGTGGAATGCGCATTGCTCCTCGCCGATCAGGACCAGCTCAAAATCCGAGAACCGGTCGGAAGTATCTTCGTATTGGAGGGTCGCGTTGAAGGTGCAGGACTCGAAATCGGCCTCGGGGTCGATGTAGATGCCGAAGAATTCGTCGTAGGACCAGTTATTGACCGCGACGAAGGATTCCTCGTAGATCGTGGAGCCGAGCAGCCCTTCTTGGGCGACCGTCACCGTGTAGGTCTCATTGGGGACGATGCCCTCGAACATCCCTTCGTTCTGGCCGGCGAATAGCTCTTGGGA
>JAILKX010000227.1 GCA_024693415.1 Bacilli bacterium | reverse complement strand
TCGTGGATCTCATCCTCCTTGAAGCCGATTTCCTCGGCCAATATGCCGACGTATTCGGAGACGCGCTTGACGTGGTGGCCGGATTGGCCGGATTTGGCTTCTAAGATCTCGGCGAAGGTCTGGGAGATGCCGTCCTGGGTGATGACCATGTCCTGCAAGGTCTTCTTGACTTCGTTCGACATCAGGTTGAACGCTTCGGCCAAGGAGCCGATCTCGTCGTTGCCGCGGTCATCGACCTCGATGTCGTAGTTGCCGATGGCGACCTGGTCGGCGGCGTTCTTCATCTTGAGGATGCGGTTGGCGATCCCGTTGCCTAAGAAGTAGGCGAAGATCAGGGCGACGATGAAGGCGGCGGCGGTGATCGATAAGGTCAAGACCGTGCCTTGGGTGAACTGGGATTGGACGGATTTGCCGTCGATATAGTAGACGATCTTCCATCCGGTGACGTCGTTGCTCGCGACCGCGCCGAAGGAATTCTCGCCTTCGTATGCGCCATCGCCTTTGGAAAGCATCGATAGGGCGTAATCGTCGATCGATTCGTTATCGACCGAGCGCGAGCCGATGATGTTGCCGCTCGAATCGGCCAAGATATAGCCGTTGCCGCTATAGGAGTTATCGAATAGCGCCAAGAAGTTGGAAAGGCTGATCTGGAAGCGGATCATCCCGACGACGGGGAGGGATTGGTCGGAGAAGCAGCAGACGGAGTGGTAGGCGTAGAGGCTGCCGTCCTCATATGACCAATGGACCGCGCCTTTGTTCTCGCTGACGGCGGATAAAGCATTCGTTAGGTAGGCGTCGCTATCGTAGATCGGGTAGAGGCACTTCGACATCGAGTAGGACACCGCCTTCGAGTAGAGCCTAGCGGCTTCGAGGTTGTCGTCGCTAGTGACCGCGTAGTTGAAGGTCTTGATGATCGAACCCGTGGTGTCGCTGGTGCTATTGTTCTTGCCGTTGATCGCTTCGTCGACAAGATCGATCGCATCGGCGTCATTGGAGGAATCGTCGTCCAATAGAAGCAACAGGTTATCGACGAGCTTCTTGTTGTTGCCGAGGCTATCGGCGATGAGGGACAAGGTGTCGTCCTCGGCCGAGATGCGGGCGTGAAGCGCCTGGGCTTGCAGCGAAATATTGCTTGAGATATCGTCTTTGATCCCTTCGGTGACGTTGGAGCGCGTTAAGATCGTCATGGTGGTGCCTAGCGCCAAAGAGGGGACGATCGCGGCGACGCCGAAAGCGAGCAAGAGCTTCGCCTTGATGCCAAGGGTGCGCCTATTTTTGTTCGGTTTCGTTTCGCCCATGCGATTATATTAGCATACCTCGAAGCACGCGCACGTTATAATTCGCGCGCAAAGATTGAAAAAATATGGCTCCGCCTTTATATTTTATTTGATGAAACTCCGCTTGAAGTTTTTGACATTGCCGCTGCTTCTAGTCTCCTCCTGCGCGGGGACGAGCTCCTCCTCCGATGAGAATTGCCTCATCAAGGAGGACGTTTCGATCTCCCTTTGGTCGATCACCGACGAGCATTACGTCGCCTCGCTCAACGAGATCATCGCCGAATTCGAGCAGCAGGAGCCCCATGTCACGGTCAAGAGCAAGATATTGAACGGCTCCTACAACAACGTCCAGGAAGGCGTCACCTCGGGCTTTGCCCTCAATAACTATCCGGATTTGGTGCAATGCTATCCCGACCACGTCGCGGATTATTTGACTTCGGGCAAGGTCATCGACCTCACCTCCATCGCCTCGGATGCGACCTTCGGCCTCACCGAGGAGGACCGCGCCGACTACATCCAATCCTTCATGGAGGAGGGCAGGTCCTATACCCAAGAGGGCACCTATTCGGTCCCGTGGGACAAATCGACCGAGGTCATGTTCTATAACGAGGACATTTTGATCGGGCTCGACCTTTCTGGCGTCGACTCCTCGATCAACTCCGGCAAGCCGCTTGATGCGACTTACCTATCTTCCCTCACCTGGGAAGAGATGTTCGGGAAACTCGGGCCCGCGATCTACGCCTATAACGATACCCTCGGCGAATCAAACAAGATCATCGTCCCCGATTCCTCGGGCAAGATGTCGATTTTGGCCTACGATTCCGACGAGAACCTCGTGATCACATTGCTCACCCAATACGAGGCGGGCTACACCTCGATCGACGAGAATGGGAACGGCTCGATCGACTTCAATAACGATGATGCCAAGGCCGTCCTCAAGATGGTCCATGACGCCCACAAAGCCAAGCTTCTTGAGACCAAGACGAGCTATAACGGCTACACGTCTTCGATGTTCACCGGCGGGAACGCGCTTTTCGCGGTGGCTTCGACGACCGGGGCCACCTACAATTTCGATTCATCGAACCCGATGAACGTCGGGGTCACCCGCATCCCCCATGCCGAGGGTAAGAAGGCGATGTGCATCAACCAAGGGCCTTCGCTTTGCCTCCTCGACCACGGCGAGGATTACTCCGAAGAGGAAGCGACCCTCCACGCCGAGGCGAGCTGGCTCTTCTATAAGTTCTTGACCAACAAGGAGAACGCGCTCAAGTGGTCGCTTAACACCGACTACATGCCCGTGCGCTCCTCGGTATATGAAGCGAGCGCCTACCAGGAGGTCAGCAAGTCCGACGACAAGGCCTCGAAGTCCTACGAAAGGCTTAAGGCTTTAACGATCCAAGCCTCGCAGACGGTCTCGGAGGAGCTCTTCAGCACCTCGACCTTCCGCGGTTCCTCGATGGCGAGGACCCAGGCCGCGGTCTTATCCTCTTGGGCCTTATCGACTTCTGATTTCGCAGGCGAAGTCGACGCCACGTTCAATGACGCCTATGCGACGACCGTCGCGGCGATGGGGGCATGAGATGGAAAAGAA
>JAILKX010000202.1 GCA_024693415.1 Bacilli bacterium | reverse complement strand
ATAGATACGCCGCCACCGCTTCTTTGGCGAAATGGGTTTTCCCCATGTCGAGGAAAGTCGCGCGGAAAAGCTGCCTGAAGGAGGGATTCTCCACGAGTTTGGAGAGCATCGAGCCAAGCAGGCAATCGCTCTCAAGCGGCCCGCTCTTCCAATGGGATTTCCTGAGGAATGGATCGATTTCTGGGGCGCACATATGGGAGAGGATACCGCCCGAATCGTCGGTGTCGTACATCATGAAATGCCATTTTGAGCCCGGGTCGGACGCATCTTTGTATAGCCGCACGTTGTTGCCGGGCCAATCGATATTGCCGACATAGAGCTCGGTAGCCATATAGGAGGCGAACTCCTGAAGATCGATGTAGCTTTGGGCGGCCTCATAGTTGGACTCGATGGTCAGATCCTGCTCGGCGAAGAAGGCCTTCATCTCCTCGTAAAGGGGCAAAAACGCATCCACGCCCTCATCGATTTCGTCGTTTTTGATGATGACCACGTTCTCCTTGCGCACCCCGTCATGCTCCTCGACGTAGTTGTCGGAGAACCTTTCCTGCAGGTTATAGATGCCCCAATATTCGCCGTTGAGGAAGACGATGGAGGGCGCGCTTCTTTGCGTGGCAAATCCATTGGGCTCGCTCAGGTCCTGATTCAGCGAATCCCTGACCTTGGTGAGGGCGGTGTCGCGGTAGCCGCCGCTCCTAAGCATCAGCGAGTGGGCCTTGATGCCCCCGAAGAAGGGATGGCCGAACCTCGCCGAGCCGCTATATTCCTTTCTGGCGTAGAGGTTGAACGATTTCTGGTTGAAGGCGCGCGACCATCCGCCGTGGATCCTCACCCCGATATCCTGGTCGAGCAGCAGCTTTCCCTCCGGGTCGAAATACTTGAAATTCGCGGGACGCTCCCACTCCTTTCCCTTCTGGTTGTAGTTCGCGGGATAGGTTTCGGGGTATCCCGTATGCTCGGATTCGTCATAGATCCTGCCGGTGACGTAGATCCCCTTTTCGTAATCGAAGAGGTCGGCCTCATCCATCGAAAGGGATATGATCGGCAGCTTGCCGTACCCTTCTTTTCCCTGATACCCCACGAAGAAGCAAAGGTCGAACACGTCGGTCTTCTGCCTCGTCTGGCGATCGATGCCGATGGCTTTGACGATGCGGCACTTGTCGACGAGGCCGCTAGGATAATAGACGTCGAGCGAGGAGATGCCGGTCTTCGATGAAAAGTAATTGTCCTCGCTTGAGGGATCAGTTATCGCGATCGGGCCCTCGTATTTGCTGGACGTCTCGTCCGGAATGCCGCAATCGAGGGTGTAATGGATATCGAATTCCTCGGCGGCGCGGATCGAAAGGGAGAAGGGCTCATCGTAGAAGCCGCTGTCGTGGCTGAAGATCAGATCATTATTCCATCTGCGCCTCTCGAAGGATGCGGAATAGGCCGCGTCTTCGCCCGCCGGGACGACCTCTTTGTCCCAGCCGACGAAGACGTATTCATAGAATTCGTCCCTCGGCTTTTCCGGGGTCGGCCCATCATAAGAGGGGAGGAAGGTCTTCGTAACCGCCTCATCGACTTCCAAAACGCTGCCGTCGTAGTTGAGCCAGGTCACGCGATATGTCGTGACGTAGATCTTGCACGATGGCAAAAGCAAAGCCGGGACGATCCAAAGAAACCTTTTCCTCATGCCATTAATTATATTCCATGCCTTTTAGACGCGCGAGGGATTGGCCTATAATATCCAAGACCATGGAAAACGGTTGCTGCTGGGGTTACATAGCCGATCCGGCGATGAAGCAATACCATGACGAGGTCTGGGGCAAGCCGACCCATGATGAACATGAGCTATTCCGGATGCTCGTCCTCGAGTCATTCCAAGCCGGATTATCATGGAAGATCGTCTACGCCAAGCGCGAGGCGATCGGCAAAGCCCTCGCCGATTTCGACCCCATCAGGCTATCGAATTTCACCGAATTCGATGTACAGGGTGCCCTGGATTGCCCCAACATGATCAAAAGCCCGAAGAAGATCGCCTCCGCGATCAACAACGCCAAGCGCTTCCTCGAGGTCGAGAGGGAATTCGGCTCCTTCGACGCCTACATCTGGTCCTTCACGGATGGCAAGCCCATCGACCATCGGCTCAAATCCATGGAGGACATGCCCGCGAAATCGGAATTATCCGATAGGATATCCGCGGACCTCAAGAAGCGCGGATTCAATTTCGTGGGATCCGTCATCGTCTATTCCTACCTGCAGGCCATAGGAATCGTAAACGACCATCTGATCGGCTGCCCAAACCGCTAAAGGAGAGAAACCATGAACAAAGAGATCTGCCTCGCCACCAACAACAAAGGGAAGCTCCGCGAATACCGCGAGATCCTCGCCCCGATGGGCTTCGTCATCTATTCGCTGTCGGATTTGAACCTCGACATCGACCCCGATGAGACCGGCACAACCTACCGCGAGAATTCCTACATCAAGGCCAAGGCCGTCGCCGAGGCGGTCAATATGCCGGTCATCTCCGACGATTCCGGATTAGAGGTCAACGCCCTCGACAAATTCCCGGGGCTCAAAAGCAGCCGCTTCGCCAAGGAATACGGCGGATACCCGAGCGTCTTCGATGAGCTGAACCGCCGCCTCGAAGGCAAAGAAGATAGGAGCGGACAGTTCGTCTGCTGCATCTGCTATCTCGAGTCAAAGGACGCAAAACCCCTCTATTTCGAGGGCGAATGCCCGGGCATCATCCTCCCGAAGGCGGTCGGAGACCACGGATTCGGCTACGACCCGATCTTCCATTCGACCGAACTCGATATGCCCCTAGGGGTCGCCCCGGAAGAGGACAAGAACAGGATCTCCCACCGGGCGAAAGCCATCAAGAAGCTCGAGATCTTCCTCGCCGTCAAATAAGGCATGCGCCTCGCTCCCGTGAGCGGGCGCATTTTTCTTTCGCACCCCCGTCCCACTTGCGCTAGAATAGGAAAAACGAGGGATAGCTGTTATGGAAAGCAAGAAACTTGGCGCGCGTTTATGGGTAGCGATCATTTTGATCGGATTGATCGGCCAATTGGCATGGGCGATCGAGAACCAATACATCAATCTCTGGGTCTTCTCCCAGACCGGGGACGCCAACCACATCTCGTGGATGACCACCGCTTCCGCGATCGTCGCGACCGCCACTACCTTCTTCATGGGGGCATTAAGCGATAAGCTCGGCAAGCGCAAGCTCTTCATCGCCCTCGGCTACACGATCTGGGGCGTCATGGTGTCCCTATTCGGCGTCATGTCCCTCAAGAATCTGCTGCCCCTCAATGGCAACGACTACGCCAAAGCCTTCCTCGCCGTCGGCATCATGAACGTCGTGGTCGACTGCCTCATGACCTTCTTCGGCTCGACCTCGAACGACGCGGCCTTCAACGCCTTCGTCACCGACCAGACCAACGAAAAGAATCGACCCCTCGTCGAATCCATCATATCCGTCATGCCGCTATTCGCGATGGCGATCATGTTCGTCGTGGGCGGGATGCTCGGCCTTCCCGGCGCGATGGGCGAAGCCGAATCGGCGACCGATTTCGCGATCAGGATCTCCGAGCCCTGGTTCATCTTCTTCCTCGCGGTCGGCATCTTGACCACCGCGGTCGGCGTTGCCTGCTTCTTCCTCCTCCCCAAGGACAACATCGCCCCATCCCGCGATGAGAAATACATCAAGAAGCTCGTCACCGGCTTCCTCCCGAAGACCATCAAGAGCAACGTCGGCTTCTATCTCGTCCTCCTCACCTTCCTCTTCTTCAACATCGCGGTCGATTCCTTCATGCCCTACTACTTGGTCTACTTCCAGTCGACGCTCGGCATCGTCGAAGGCGACTTCTTCAGCGCGATGGCCATCATCATCGGCGTCTCCTCGGCGATCGTCATCGCCCTCGGCGCTTTCCTCGACAGGATCGGCAAGATGAAGGTCATCTTCCCGGCGATCCTCGTCATGGGCGGCGGCGCTTTGGGATTCTTCCTCTGCGGCGCCGAGAAG
Organism: Bacilli bacterium; assembly: GCA_024693415.1. The sequence continues at coordinate 3,003 of JAILKX010000202.1, read as the reverse complement.
CCCTTGGCCATCCTTAGCGGCGTATTGCTTATGACCGGCTACCTCGTCGGAACGGCGGCTCTAGGCGCCGAGCTCCGCGACCAGACCCCGAAAAACGACGTCGGGTCGACCCAGGGCGTTCGCATGGTGTTCTGCGTATTGCTCCCGATGGCGATCGGGGCGAACCTCTCCACCGCCGCCTTCCAGTCCAAATACGAAAACGAGTTCGGCCAGATAGTGGCCAAACCCGATAAATGGATGTTCATCGTCACGCTGGGCGCCGCCTTGCTGGCGATCATCCCCGCGGTCGTTCTCGTCTTGTATAAGCGGAAGAAGCAGAATCAGGAAGCGAACGTCACCGAGTGAGCGGCGTTCCACGCTTCGGATACATAGTCCCACTTCTCGTCGAAGGCGCGGGCGTCTTTCTGCGCCTCGGTCATCTCGAGCTTGAAGCTCGTTAGGGCATCATTGCCTTCGGCGATCCTCGCGCCGACGGTCTGCAGGCTCGAAGGCAGCCTAAGGGTCGTCATCGATTCGCAGTTGCGGAAGGCGTGGAATTGGATTTCCGTGAGGGACGTGCATGCGTTTAGGTCAAGGGAAGCGATATTGAGCTCCATCATCGAATCGGCGTAGATCGCCTTGGTCGAGGTCGGCAGGACGATGGAATTGATCTTGCGGTTCGCGCGGTCGTTGTCCTCGTCGAAGTCAAGGATCGAGACGAAGGGATAGCGCGGATCGGCGAAGGTCGCCGAGGCGAAGAAATCGTCCGCCTCGAGGTCGATCGAATCCAAGGTGGTCGCGATGTCATAGAGCCCATATCCCTTATAGGTATGGTCATAGCGGTAGAAGAAGGTCTCGGTGCCGTTAACGTAACTGAGTTCCTTGGCCACCACTTTCGGATAGAGGGTCACCGATTCGGAGATCGAAGAGAAATCAAACGGGGCAAGCGAGGTATCGCTCAGGCTCGTGTACCAGTCGCCGGTGAAGACGAAGCCGGTCGCGGAGGCGGTATAGCCCGGGGCGTCGATCGAGGAGCCGACGGCGATCTCATAGATGATCGGCTCGCTGGAGGAATTCCTCACGTAGTCGGAATCGTCCTCGTTGCGGAAGGTGACGGTGATCTTCTGCTTGACGAAGACCGCGGTCAAGGTGCAGTCGTAGCGGATGTGCTTGGCGTCGACGTCTTTGCCGCGGAGAAGGGAAGGAACCGCGTCATCGGAGGCATACGTGCCTTCGAATTTGCTGAATTCGTAGCCCGTCGGGGCGGTCGGGACGAAGGTCAAGGCCTCGTCGTAGGTCACCTTCTCGGTGGCCAAGACGTTGGCGGAGGAATCCTTGACGGTGACCGTGTATTGGTTGGTCGATTCGGCGAAGTGGGCGGTGAAGGTCATGTCGCCGGCGACCGCGACGTCTTTGACCTGCTCTAAGGTGTAGAGGGTCTCGACGTCATTGAGCTCAACCGTGTAGCCGTCCAAGGCGAAGTTCTTGTAATAGGGCGCGCCCTGGTATTCGGCGGAGGCATAGGTCGGATAGACCGCAGAGAACTTGGTGCCGTATTCGACGGTGAAGTTCTCTGTCTTGCCCTGGATCGTGACTTTGACGTTATAGTTCTGCAATACGTAATCGAAATCGGCGAACAGGTTGCAGGAAGCGATCTCGTGGCTGATGCTGTCGCTATCGATCGCGGTGCCGTCGTCATAGAAGCCGGCCCAGCCCTTGAAGGTGTACTTATGCCCTTCTTCCGGGGTCCTGGCCGAGGCCTTGTAGTTGATCGCCTTCCCATCGGAGTCCTTCTCGACGTTCAATAGGGACGCCCTCACGTCTTTTTCGTCCGACTTCAGGAGGTAGCATTTCCCGAGGTAGGTCGCCTTGCTGACGTCGAGGTTCGCGTAGTCGATCCCGACATAGTCGGAATAGAAATTGACGGTGACGTAATCGTCTGGATTCCCGGATTTCGAGCCTTCCCCGCCGCTGCATGCGGAAAGGGATGCGAGGATCATCGGGGCGAGTAAAAAGAGCGTTGTCTTGGGTTTCATATGGAAATTATGTATTAATTTCGACATTTGTAAAAGCCCTAATGGGCCATTCGCTTAAAGTTTTCTTCCGTTTTTCATAAAAACGCGGTATTCTCTTTGTTGCTCATTACCTAGGGTAAGGGTATATTTATCGCTGGTAGGTTTTAAGTATGAATAAGAAATCCAATCTAATCATCGGTCTCGGCGTCGCCATCATGGCGGCCGTCGCGATCTTCGTGATGTTCTCGACCGGCTTCGGCGCCGACAAGGAGCTCGAATCGGTCCGCGGCAACGTATTCACCATCATGTTCGGCAGCTCCTCGATGGGCTACCACCCCGTCCCCGGCCTCATCGTCGGCTTCGCCCTCCTCTGCGCCGGCTTCTTCACCGCCCTCGTCTCGGGCTTCCTCCCTGGCAAATCCTCGATGTTCGGCTTCGGCATCACCCTCATCCTCCTCGCGGTAGGCGCTACCTTGTTCGCCTTCGCCCCGGCGATGTATACCTCCGCCAACGCCGACATCATCTCCAAGTCCTATGGTGAATCGATCACCTTAGGCGTCGGCCTGATCCTCGTCATGGTATTCGGCTATCTGGGCGCTGCCCTCTCCCTCTTCGGAGCCTACAGCAACCTCAAGGCCTAATCCGGATCAATCCAATCAACCACCGCTTCTACCATGAGGCGGTTTTTCTTGCATTGGGCCTCGCCCGAGATGAGCGAGAGCAGTCTGCGGGGTGAGCATCCCAAGCGGGCAAGCAGAAAGGCCTCTAAAGCCAATTCGGGGGGAGGGGGTATTCGTTTTCGCTCTTTCCGAGGCGATTCGCGGCGAAGAAAAAGCGCGCCATCTCAGGCGCGCATGTGCGTATGTATTAATGGTATTAGCCGAATCTCTTCTCGATGTAGGCCCCCACTTCCTCATAGGGGATATCGAGGCCGAGGGAGATGACGCCATAGACGATCGGCTCGGCTTTGGCGACGAACTGGCCGTCCATCGAATTGAGGTGGCCGTCG
>JAILKX010000177.1 GCA_024693415.1 Bacilli bacterium | reverse complement strand
CACCGAGAACACCTTCGGCTCGGTCTTCGAGCTCGTCGACGCCAAGTCGATGGATTCGATCATGAAGAAGGAGCCTAACCGCATCAAGGAGATGGAGGACGTCTATTGCAACCTCCTGAAGACCATCTCCGCGACCAAGGTGCCCTCGAATGACCTCCCCTCGGCCAAGGACTATGGCCGCGAATGGCTCAAAGTCATCGTCCCATATCTAGGGAAAGACCTCGGAAACAAGGTCACGTCCCTCATCGAATCGATCGCCGATGAGGATTGCCTGATCCATGGCGACTGCCACATGAAGAACATCTTCGTCACCAATGGAGAACCCCTCCTCATCGATATGGAGACCATCTCGCGCGGCAACCACATCTTCGAATACGCGCCCCTATACGGCTCGTTCTTCGTCTACGAGATGGCGATACCGGACAACGACTTGAAGTTCTTCGGATTGCCCGCGGAAGTGGTGCAGCCCTTCTTCATGAATGCCTTCAGGTCCATCTATAGCGGCAAAAGCGAAGAGGAATTCGCCCAAATGGTCACCCAGCTCCGCTTCGTGGCAGGATGTCTTATTCTTTATCGCACCCTTACTTTCACCCCTGACGACGAGAGGCTATTAGGCGTCGCGAAGTCCCTCATCGAGGAAGGCGTAGAAAAGCTAGACCATCTAGGCCTCGATTAGTCGCATGGGGCTCCGCCCGAGCCTGAATCCCTTCAGGCTGTCGGGGTGGACCTCCTGCCTTAAGTAGCATAACGAAATAGCCGAATTTCAATACACGTCCCCATCGGATTGCCTCCGGCGGCCTACCCCGACAGCTGCTCTGCAGCTCGGGCAGGGCCCAACGCTCAGTCAAAGAGGGGAGTGGACATATAGCGATCGCCGGAGTCCGGGAGGATGACGGCGATTTTCTTTCCTTTGTTCTCTTTGCGTTTGGCTAGGGTTATGGCGGCGTCGAGGGCGGCGCCGGAAGAGATTCCTACGGAGATGCCTTCTGCTTTGGCGAATTCCTTGCTTCTATTGAAGCTAGCCTCATTCTCGACGGGGATGATCTCATCGATTAGGGTCTTATCGAGGATGGATGGGATGAAGTTCGCGCCTATGCCTTGTATCTTGTGGGGGCCGGCATAGCCTTTGGATAATAGCGGCGAAGAAGCGGGTTCGACTCCGATTACCTTGATGGTGGGGTTTTGCTCCTTGAGGTATCTTGCGGCGCCTGTGATGGTGCCGCCTGTGCCGAAGGTTGCGACGAGGATATCCACTTGGCCGTTTAGGTCCTTATAGATCTCTGGGCCGGTGGTGCGGTAGTGGGCCTTGGCGTTGGCCTCATTGTCGAATTGGCCTAGGATGAGCGAACCCTGTATCTCTTTCTGGAGCCTTTGGGCTTCCTCTACGGCGCCTTTCATGCCTAGGGGGCCTGGTGTTAAAACGATCTTGGCCCCATAGGCCTTGATGAGCTTCTGGCGTTCGACCGACATCGTTTCGGGCATCACGATGATGACCTTGTAGCCTTTTGCTGCGCCTATGGAGGCGATGCCGATGCCCGTGTTGCCCGAAGTGGGTTCGATGAGGGTTCCTCCCTCTTTGAGGAGGCCTTTGCTTTCGGCGCCTAGGATCATCGATAGGGCGGCCCTGTCCTTGATGGAGCCGGTGGGGTTAAGGTATTCGAGCTTTGCGTAGATCTCGGCGGGAAGACACTCGGCCTTCTCCAGATTGAAGGCGCGCAGAAGCGGGGTGTTGCCGATCAATTGCTCGGCGGAATTGAATAGGGCCATGAATGTTCCCTCCTTTTTCGCCAAGATTATGATTCGCGAATCTTCAAAATCAAGCGAATTGATTATAAACTTTCGTTATGCATAGAAACGCCTTGCTCCCCATATGCTCGCTCGCCTTGCTTTCCTGCTCGATCAGCGCGTCCAATAGCGATGCGAGCCATGCTTCCTCTGCTGAGGATTCTATTGGCGTCGTGAGCCAAAGCGAGGGACCCCGATCCTCTTTTTCCTCGTCTGAAGGGATTTCCGCATCGGGTCCAAGTTCGTCCTCTTGCGAGGTCGGCCAAAGCGAGGAACCCGCTTCCTCGATTCTCGCGGAAGAGGGAATCCATATATTGACCCCAAGCGCCTCCTTCCGCGAGGTGTTTGAACTCGGTAGTGACGTAAGCGTGCGCCTTAGCTTCGATAAGGGCACCCTGCATGACCTTTCCTATTTCGGGGCCTATGCGAACCGGAAATACGCGGATGTGTATTTCCCAGGGACCGTGACGTTCACGGTGAACGGCGTGAGCGAGACCTTTGAAGACGCTGGGGTCAGGATGAAGGGCAATACGAGCCGGCGCGAATTCGTCTCCGAGGATGGGGGCATCTATAGGATGAGCCACTTCAAGGTATCGCTTAAGGCGACCTTCGACGATGCACTCTATGACCTGCCTGAACTATCGAAGTACCGTCATGATTGGAGCGGGGATCCTAGCGGGCGCGCCGCGCGGAAGGACAGGAACTTCCGCGGGATGGAGAAGATCGACCTGAAGTACATGCCGCGCAATAACGATACGAGCGTCGGCCAAGAGATCTACGCCTATAACGCGTTCCGGGGGCAGGGATTGTTGGCCCCGCACGCGAACTATGCGGGCCTCACGATTGAGAATGGGATCTCCTCTTTGGCGGCCGACTACGAGATCATCGAGCCGATCGACAAGGAATTCCTAAAGCGCCACCTAGGCAAGCAAGAAGCCCAGGGCGACCTCTATAAGTGCCTCTATGGGCCGATGGGGAAGGCCGATTTCACGCGCACGGGGTCGCTATCTTCATCTTATGACGAAGATGGGTATACCTGCGGGACGCGGGTAAGCCGCGGCAAGATCGGGGTCAGGGATTCCTATGATGGCTATTTCCCTTGCTACGACCTCAAGACCAACGATAGCCTCGGCGAAGCGGCCGATTTCTCGAAGATGGAGGGCTATATCAACGCGATGTGGAATCTGCGTTACAAAGGCGCGGGGCAGGAATTATTGGAATCGACGCTGGACGTGGATTGGTTTTTGCGGTTTGAGGCGGTCTCCTATCTTCTTGGCAACTTCGACGATCAGCGCAACAACGCGAATAACTTCTATCTCTACTTCCTGCCCTCTAGCGGCAAGGCGATCTATATCCCCTATGACTGGGATTGGTGCCTCGGGGCCGACATGGGGCTAGACACCGAGAACTGGGAACCCTATAGGCGTTATGACATGAATGGGGACACCGTCCCGAGCAACGTCTATTTCGTCACCTTCTTCAAAGGGAGCGAGGAGACCTCCTATTCGATGGATGGGTACCGCGCGAAATACGATGCTTATATCAAGAAGGCCCTCGAGGATGGGGTGCTGGACTACGAAAACTATGAGGCGCAGGTAGGGTATGCGCCAGATGGATTGAAGACGCAGCAGGATTCCGTAAGGGACTACATGGGCAAAAAGAAATCCGCCGCGAATTCCTATTATTCTTGGTGATTCACGGCGGACGTGTATGCGAATTCGCCTTTTTCAGGCGGCTTTCGATGCCAATAGGGCCTTGATGGTTCCCAGCTCGTCAAAGAAGATCGATTGCCCGACCTTGATGAGGTCTTTGGCGGGATAGTACTGGCATTCGAGCCGATCGACGTCCTCCTCGAAGGCGAGCGTCCATTCGCCCCCGTTCAATGAGCCGAGCCTCACGGAATAGCTGCTAGTCATGCTCTTCAAGGCGGAGCGGACAGCCTGTATCTCGGATTCGGTCAGATCATAGACCTGATTGCCGTTAGAGAAGTAGGCCTTGGTCGGGTCGTTTACGCCGGCGATGAACTCGAGGTCAGCGAAGCCGCGGTCCCTCAAAAGCTCCATGGCCGTAGCCATGTCGAGCTCATATAAAGCGATGGACTCGCCGTCTTTGACCGCGATGGAGAGGTAGGAGTCGCTGCCGAGGAGGTGATAGATGGACACGCTTGTCCCGAAGGCGGCGTAGGGATTGATGACCGATGGTTCCTGGGGGATCAGTTCGCCGAGATCGTCTTCGTTAAGCGTCCCTTGATAGGTGTAGGTCGCCATGATCGCGGTCTCG
>JAILKX010000171.1 GCA_024693415.1 Bacilli bacterium | reverse complement strand
GGCGAAGCTATGGCTGTAGGTGATCGGGAAAAGCGCGACCGGGCCTTTCTCGGTGATGTCGCGGACGTATTCCTCCGAGAACTCGGTCTTCTTCATGATCTCGCGGATGATCTCCTTGTCGTAATAGGCGAAGCCAAGGATGTCGGCGATGCGCCTGCCGAGCTCCCTTCCGCCGGAACCGAATTCCCTGTCGATCGTGATGATTCTATGTGCCATAGGTGTACCTCTATATTTATTTTAGCATCTGTCCCCGATACCTCTAGGAAAAATTCCTATGGATTCTCCGCCCAATCAAATCATTCCGGCGCAAAATATTGCGGTTCTCTAACATCCGCTGTTGATTTCACGTTTTCACTCGGTCAACAGGATTTGTTATAGCTTTCGGGTTTTTTGAAAATGAAAAGTCCCTCCATAATGTAGTCGCTGAACTTCATCAAAGGAGGAACGGAATGGATTTTAGCATTCTTTTCGCAAGGCTGGGAATGAACCCGGCCGATTTCGAGTCGGAGGTCGTCGAGACCGTCGACGTGTTCGGGGGCTTCCTGTACCTCGCCAAGCAACGCGTCCGAGAGGCCGTCTGCCCCTCATGCGGGTCCCGGAACGTCGTCAGGAACGGGACGTACAAAACGACGGTGAAATGCTCCATAAACAGGAACATCAAGGAGCTCCTCGTGATTGAGAGGCCGAGGATGCTCTGCAGGGACCCGAGATGCGGGACCACGACGTTCACCCCTCCCCTTTCGGGGGTGAGGAAAGGGGGCACGATCCCCGTCTCGACAGTTAAACTCATCGCGGTCGACCTCAGGAGGGAGATGTCCTTCGCCCAGATCGCCAGGGACTACGGGGTGTCGACGATGACGGTGCTCCGGGTCATGGACGACGTCTACGGGGGCATCCCGCGCTTCCCGCTGACGGAGGAGATATGCGTCGACGAGTTCAACTTCGGGGGCTCGAAGGCCGGCTCCGGGGAGAAGTACCCCGCGATCGTCGTCGACGGGGCGACCGGGAGGCTGCTCGACGTCGTGAGGTCGAGGAGGGCCGACACGCTCTACCGGTACTTCTCCTCGATCCCGCCGGAGGAAAGGAAGGCGGTGAGGGTGTTCAACTCAGACATGTACGACGCCTACAGGTCCGTCAGGAGATACTACTTCAAGGGGGCCGCGCACGTGATCGATCCCTTCCACATAGTCAAGCAGATCACCTCGGCGATCAACATCGAGAGGGCGAAGGCCTACCGGAACGCGGACGAGGGATCGATGGCATACAGGTTCCAGAAGGCGCACTGGAAGGTGTTCCTGATGCGGGAATCGGAGATCCCCCAGAAGGCCTACCACTACAAGGGGCCGGACGAGGAATACGCGATAGGCTTCTCGAACGCGATGGAGGAGATCCTCGAGGCGCACCCGCACATATCAGGGATGTGTGACGCGCTGCAGGCGATGTACAAGCTGATCGACGGGAAGGCGGCCAAGCCGGCCTCTGACGAGCTGAGGTGGATAGTCGCCAAGCTCCGCGGGTCGGGATCCCCCGAGGCCGCGAAGGTCGCGAACACCTACGAGAAATGGTGGCCGGAGATAACCGCGACGTTCCGGATGAGGGAAGAGGGGGCGTTCCACTCCAACTCGCCCGCGGAGGGGATGAACAACAGGATCGCCACGCTGATCAAGCTGTCGTACGGCCTCGCCGATTTCGAAAGGATGCGCAGCCGCGCCCTCCTCGTATACGGTTTGGGCGCACGCGATGAGCTTGAGGATCTGAGGGATGAAACAATCATGAAAATCCTAAGCAAATCAACAGAAAAAAATTGAGCTCGAAGTGTTTTTCAGAGCCCAATATCAACACAAATCAACAACACATGTTACAGATACAATATTGCGCCATATATAAATAAATAAGGCTCGCGCGTGCGTACGCGCGAACCTTGGGTATCGCTATGGATGGCTTAGCGGGATTTTCCGCCGTGGCCGCCGCGGTTTCCGCCATGGCCATGGCCGCGGTCGCGTCCGCCGCGTCCGCCGCGGTCGCCGCCTGAGCGGCCTTCGCGCGGTTCGCGTTCGACATAGCCTTCCGGCTTGTCCTCGAATTCGCGGTGCGAGACTTTGACCTTGCCCTTCTCGTCGAGGCCGATGACCACGACTTTGAGGGTATCGCCGACCTTGACGAGGCCAGCGGCGCTTTCGACGTAATCCCAGCGGAGACGCGACACGTGGCAGAGGCCGTCGGTGTCGCCGAAGAGGTTGACGAAGCAGCCGTAATCCTCAACGCGGGTGACGGTGCCTTCGAAGATCTCGCCAAGCTTCGCTTCGCGGGTGACGTCGTCGACCATCGCCTTCGCCTTGTTGATCATCTCCTGATCGTGGTGATAGATGGTGATCTTGCCGTCTTCCTCAACGTCGATCGCGACCTGGTCGCATTCGGCGATGATCTTGTTGATCATCTCGCCGCCTTTGCCGATGACGTCGCGGATCTTGTCGGTGTCGATGTAGAAGGTGACCATCTTCGGGGCGTACTTGGAGACTTCCTTGCGCGGCTCGGGGATGCAAGCGGCGATGGCTTCGCGGATTTCCGCGCGGGCCTTATTCGCCTGGGTGAGGGCCTCGGAGAGGACCTCGCGGGAGACGCCGTGGATCTTGATGTCCATCTGGAGGGCGGTCAAACCCTTGGCGGTGCCGGCGCACTTGAAGTCCATGTCGCCGAAGTGGTCTTCTAGGCCCTGGATATCGGTGAGGATGGAATAATGGTTGGTCTGCTTGTCCGGGGTGCGGGAGGGATCATCGGTGATGAGGCCCATCGCGATGCCGGAGACGATGCCTTTGATCGGGACGCCTGCCGCCATTAAGGACATGCAGTTCGCGCAGATTGAGGCCTGGGAGGAGCTCCCGTTGGACTCCACGACGTCAGCGACGCAGCGGATGGTGTACGGGAATTCCTCTTCGGAGGGGAGGACGTAGGACAACGCCCTTTCGCCGAGCTTGCCGTGTCCGATCTCGCGGCGGCCAGGGGCGCCCATTCTGCCGATCTCGCCGACGGAATAAGGCGGGAAGTTATAGTGATGCATGAACCTGCGCTCGGTCTCGCCGGTCAGGTTGTCGATGAGCTGTTTGTCGCTTAGGGGGCCAAGCGTCGTGGTGCCGATGACCTGGGTCTGGCCGCGGGTGAACATGGCGGAGCCATGGGCGCGGGGAAGGAGGTCGACCTGGCAATCGAGCGGACGGATCTCGTCGACCTTGCGGCCGTCGGGGCGGATCTGCTCTTCGGTGATGAGCTTGCGGACGACGCCGGCGACCATCCCCTCGAGGATGTCGTCGACCATGAGCATGCTCATCTTGTGATCGTGCTCGTCTTCGTATTCGCGGTTATCGTAGTCGTCGATGATCTCTTTCTTGAGGGCGTCGACGTTATTCTGGCGGGTGAGCTTATCCTTCTCGCGGATCGCGACGTCCATCCTGGCGGCGATGCGGTCATAGATGTCCTTCTTGATCGCGGGGTCTGGTGCGTAGAGTTGGATCTCCCTCTTGGGTTTGCCGATCTTGGCGATGATCTCCTTCTGGAAGGCGCAGAGCTGCTTGATGGCCTCGAAGCCGAACATGATGGCGTCGAGCATCTCTTCCTCGGGGACTTCGGCGGCGCCGGCCTCGACCATCATGATGGCCGATTCGGTGCCCGCGACGGCGAGGTCGATGTCAGAGGCAGCCCTCTGCTCCTCGGTCGGGTCGATGACGAACTTGCCGTCGACGCGTCCGACGTAGACGCCGGCGACGGGGCCGTCGAAGGGGATATCGGAGGTGCAGAGCGCCAAGGAAGCGCCGAGCATTCCGGTCATTTCGGGGGTGTTGTCCTGATCGCAGCTCATGACGGTGGCGACGATCTGGACCTCATTGCGGAAGCCGTCGGCGAACAGCGGACGGATCGGGCGGTCGATGAGACGGGCCGAGAGGGTGGCGTGCTCGCCAGCCCTGCCTTCGCGGCGGAGGAAGGATCCCGGGATCTTGCCTACCGCGTATTGCTTCTCCTCGTAGTTGACGGTGAGGGGGAAGAAGTCGCCCTCTTTGGGTTCGTCGGCGCAGCAGGCGGTCGCGAGGACCACGGTGTCGCCGAACCTCACCAAGACGGAGCCGTCGGCTTGCTTGGCGATCTCGCCGGTTTCGACGCTCAGGTGGCGTCCGGCGAATTCGGTTTCGAATACTTGTTTCATTTTTCTCTCTTTCTCAATTATTCAACGCGCATATCTTATCACGCCCGCGCGCGGAAACCTAATCAAAGATTATCAAAATCGCGCATTTGATGATCAAGAGGCCAAAACCCGCCCAGGAAAGGAGCATCGAAAGGGTTTCGGCGAATCGCGAGCCCATTATTCGGTTTTGGATGGGCGGAATCTGATCTTTGGGCATCCTGAAAAAACCAAACTATTGCTATAATCAAATTGCATCGACTACTTCCCAAGTATTTGGAAACCCTACGGATTTTCCAAGCGAGATTTTCATTTTTTCCGGATTTTCCGAGGAGGAGTCGAAAATGAAAGGGCCGGTTTCCCGGCCCGGATCGCTGCTATAGGCGAGGCTCACTGCGAGCGGATGAGGGCGATGAAGTCGTTCCTCTCCATCGGGGCGTAGAAATAGTAGCCCTGCATGTTGACGGAGGGATCGACGTCCTTGATGAGGTTCAGCTGGTCGAGGTTCTCGACGCCGACCACCGTGGTCGGGAGGTGCTTCTCCTTGGCGTGGAGGAGCAACAGGGTGAGGTCCTTGAGCTTCGACTGGTTGGTGTCGATGCCGTGGACCAAATAGCGTCCGACCTTGATTTCGGAGAAGCCAAGGCGCAAGACGTCGTCGGTCGAGAGGTATTTGCCGCTGTACTGGTCGACGACCAAGACGACGTGGGCCTGCTGGAGGCGCTTGGAGATCTCGATGAACTGGTCGGCGTGGTCGAAGGCGTCCTTCTCGGTGATCTCGAACGAGATGAAATTGCGTGGGAAGTCGAACTTCTTCTGCACCTCCTCGAGGTCCTTGGCGAAGTTGGGATCGAGGAAGAAGGAGACGTCGGTGTTGATGGCAAGGCGCGTGAAGCCGATCTGCTTCATAAGCGCCGGGCCCGCCGTCTCATAGGAGGAACCGAGGTATTGCATAAGCGCGGTCGAGATCATCGCGATCTTGCCGTTGGCGGCGGCGACCCTGACGAGTTCGTCCGGGTTGAAGACGATATGGCGGTAGGTATCCTGGATACGGAGGAGGAGCTCGGCGCCGTAGATCTTCTTGGTGTTCGGGTTGACCATCGGCTGGAAGTTGACGCCGAAGGTCGCGTTGCCGAACTGCTCGTCGATGACCGAGAGGATGAATTGCCTTCTCGAGGCGGGGCGGACGTAATCGGAATCGTCGAAGTAGACGCGGTCGACGTGGTATTCGTACTTCTTGCCGCCATAATCGCGGTAGACGTGGCGGACGAAGTCGAGCGAGGTCGCGTAGCCCTGGGGGTAGTTCATCGGCAGGTAGGTGATGTCGAGCGAATACTTGTCGTCGCCCTCATAGACGACGTCTTTGGTCAAAAGGTAGATGTCCTCGACCCTGTTGAGCAAGTCGACCTGACCCATGACCGGGAGGACGAGGGCGAGGCACTGCTGGTCGAAGCGGAACACCGCTTCCTTGCCGTTAAGGACGCGCTTGCACTTATCGATGAAGTTCCTAAGGAGCAACAAGTAGCCCTCCGAGCCATATTTGGCGAGGAGGTCGCTCTGGTTATCGATCCTTAATAGCAAGAGGTAGCCGGAGTCGCCGACGAGGTAATGGTTGTCCATCTCCTCCATAAGCGAGGAGAAGGAATTGATGAGGAGGTCGCGGTCGTAGCGGTCGGCTTCGCCTTCGACGGAGCTGGTCTTGGTGATCATCATGGTCGGGGCGACGCCGCGCTTGACCTCCAAGGCGAGGGAGATCGCGTAGTTCCCCTTCTTGTCCTCGAACACCTTCTTGTCGCCGATCTTGAGTGGGCAGTCCTTGCAGGGCGATTTGCGGTCCCACATGCACTCGTGGCAGGTGAGGCCGACCTCGGCCTTCGGGAAGAGCTTCCTCGCCGAGTCGGACAAGGAGACGATCTTATGGGTGTCGCGGTCGATCTGGTAGGTCGCGGAGCTTGAGACGGTGAGGAGCGCATCAAACAAGCGCCTCGCCTCCACCGCTTCCTCGATCGTTTCGCCGATCAGGTAGCTCGCGGCGATGTGGTAGCAGGCGGCGGCGAGGGCTTCCTGCTGATAGGAATCCATCGTTGACCGCTGCTTGCGGTTCAAGAGGTAGACAAATCCCGACGGCTCCTTGTTCTTGACGATCATGAACAAGAACCCGCTCTCTAGTCCGAAGCGGTCGCAGAACTTCGCGAACTCGCCGGTCGCGTGGCGGCGGCGCGAGAAGAAATAGGCGTTGCTCGCGTCAGCGACCTGGGCAAGGGATTCGATGAAGCGGTCAGGGACCTGCTTGCCGATCCAGAAAGGCTCGTTGTAGCCGACGGAATCCATGACGACGTATCCGCCGACCTCCGGGTTATAGGAGACGATGCCGGCCGATTCGAAGCGCAGCTCGCGGGTCAATTGGTCGAGGATGGCGCTCATCTGGGCGCGAACCTCTTGCTTGTTCTTGGTGTCGGTGGTGATGGCAGAGATGTTATAGAGGATCCTCGACATCTGGTTGAAGTACATCGAGTCCTTCATCACGCTGACGTCCCCTAAGCCGTGGAGGCGGTTCGGGAGATAGAGGTTCGAGATCTCGCCTTGGCGCTTAGCGTAATAGAGGTCAGGGAACATCTCATGGACGGCCGAGAAAGGATAGGCGACGATCGAATAATGGGCGGGCGTGATCCTCATGCCCTGCGGCGAGCGGATCGAGAAGGCGATGCTCCCAAGCAGCATGTCGAAGCGATCCTTGATGCCGGAGAAGCTATCGATGCGCGGGAGGTAGATGTAGGCGGAATGCTGGTCTTCGGGGACGATGAGCAGATGCCCTTCATAGCTTTCGAATGCCTCGTCCATCCTCTTCAATAGGCGCGTCATGTCGTCTTTGGAGAGCCCCTCCTTGCCGGTTTCGTAATAGACCTCGGCCAGGACGTTGCGGAAATTCTTCGATGCGGCGATGACGTTGCTTAGCGATTGCTCGAAAGAGGCGAGGGTGACCGCGCCTTTATACCCTTCGAAGGGAGCGAAGTTGAAGCTAGAGTAATCGAGCTCGCCGAAGATGAAGGTCGCGTTGTCGAAGGTCTCCTTGACCTGTTTCACCTGTTTGTTCAGCTCATCGAACTCGGTGACGGCGACGTCAGGGTAGAATTCGAGGTCGGCGCGGGCGGCGTTGATGCGCCGATAGTTCTCCAGCGTCGACTCGAATAAGCCTAGGTTGTAGTAATCGGTCATCCGCTTGACCATCAAGATGACGAAGGCCAAGAAGAAGGCGGCGAAGATCGCCGAGATCGCGATGAGCAGGATGAGGATCGCGAGGATCCCCGTGTTGGCGTAAAGGATGGAGAAAAGGATTACGATGATGAGGAAAAGCGCGATGATCCCTACGGAAATCGCGAGGTATCTGGAGAATAGGCTCTTGAGCCTGACGGTTTTTCTGCGTTCGCTAGCCATATCGATTACCCCATGATGTCGGTGCGGCCGATGTCGCCGATCGTGGTGACGATGGCCTTGCCGATGTCGTTATATTTGGTGAGGGCGGCCGCGTACTCGTTGACCGTGTAGGGCTTATCGAGGAAGCGGGCGATGACCTTGACCCCGATGAAGGGGATCTGGCTTAGCGCCGCGGCGACGGCGACGCCGCCTAAAGTGCTATCGAGCACCACCCTTTCCTCGCGGCCGAAGATCTTGCCGTCGACGTCGTATTCGACGAGCTGCGATTGCGAGGTGAAGGCGACGTTGGTCGAGACGAAGGTCGCGCGGTAATAGGCCGCGTCGGTCTTGCTCTCCAAGGAGCCGGTCAGGTAATCCAAGACGTCGCCCTGGGTGGGATAGGCGGCCGGGCAAAGCGGGATCTGGCCAAAACGCGCCTCGGTGTCGGCGGTCTGGTCGACGTCGGCGGCGAAGGTTAGCTGAGAAACGGCGATGTCGCCGAGCTTCCAGTCGTGGCTATAGGCGGTCGCCTTGCCGACGGAGAAGACGAGGATCACCATGTATTTCTGGATGAGGTGGAGGGCTAAGGCCGAGGTCAGGTAATTGGAATAGACCTGGTCGACGAGCAATACCTCTTGGTTGAAGATGCGGCCGGTGACGACCGGGAAGCGCTCGAAAAGCATGTCCTTCTGCTTGTCGGTCATGATGGTCTCGAAATAGAGGACGTCATCATGGCTCGATCCGATGATCATGATCATTCTATCGCACCTCCCACATTCTCTTCATAGGGGTTGTCGATGAGGAACCTGTCGTATTTGTCCTTCGGCAGCGCCTGCGAATAGTAGAAACCTTGGATGACGTCGCACTTGGCGCGCCTAAGGATATCGATCTGCTCCTTGGAGTCGGCGCCTTCGGCGATGACTTCGAGCCCCGAGATCTTGCAAAGGCCGATCGAGAGGCGGACGACTTCCTTCGCCCTTTCGTCGGTGGCGATGTTATCGACGTAGGACTTATCGATCTTGACCGCGTCGAAGGGGATTCGGCGGAGGTTCGAGATGTTCGAATACCCGATGCCGAAGTCGTCCATCAGGATCCTGATGCCGTTCTGGCGGAGCTTCTTGATGATCGAGACGGAGAGGAACTGGTTGGCCTGCGAGGTCGTCTCGGTGATCTCGATCTCGATGAGGCTGTGGTCGAGCTTCGCGTCGTCGATGGTCTTGATGACCGAGGAGAGGAAGTCGGTCGAATAGAATTCGTAAAGCGAGAAGTTGACCGAGACGGGCAATAGCCTCCTGCCCCTTCTCTTGGCTTCGTTAAGGTCGGCGCACACCTGCTTGAAGACGTAGGTGTCGAGCTCATGGATGAGGCCCGCGGCCTCGATCTTGTCCATGAATTTGCCAGGGTTCAATAGGCCTCTGGTCGGCGATTCCCACCTGACGAGGGCCTCGGAGGAGGTGAATTGCTTCTTGGCGAGGTTGTATTTTGGCTGGTAATAGATCTTGAACTCGCCTTTCTCGAAGGCGGCGATGATCTCGTCGATCTCCGACTTGGTGCCGCTTTTCTTCATCGACTCGTCGAAATAGGTGACCGATTCGAAGTTGCTCTCAGCCGCGTCCCTAGCGAGCATTGCGTTGCCGATGTTATCGACGAGGGTGCTCAGCTTATCGATGGCCGCGATCCCAAAGAAGGGCTGGATGTAGATGTGGTAACGGTGGTTCTCGACGATCTTGTAGATGCCGTCCCTTATCGCGACCACGAGGTCATCGACCTCATTCTCGTCGCGGTCCAATACGTAGACTAGGAAGGTGCCGCGGTCGAAGGCGAACAGGTGTTTCCTGTGGTCGAATTGCCCGGTCTTCCTGGCGAACATACCGGCGAGCATCCCCGCGATCTTGCGGTTCACGTCGGCGATCTCGGTGTTGTTGCGGATGCCGCGTCCCGCCGCGTATTCCGA
>JAILKX010000142.1 GCA_024693415.1 Bacilli bacterium | reverse complement strand
CCATAACCTCGTCGACCGCGGCAGGTCGATGTATAGCTCCCGCTTCACCCTCCCGGAGATCCGCGAGGCGAAGAAGAGCCTCAAGGGCAAGGAGTTCCTATCCCTTAAGCGCGCCCTTGGCAAACTTGAAAAAGCGATCGATGCGGTGGTGCCGTTTGAAAACGGCTACGAGATCCTCGAATCCGCCCCGAGCGAAATTGAGGAGGCGCCCCAGTCCATCAAGCGGGCCCAGCAGAAGCACGGCAAAGACAAAAAGCCGCACCCCACCGAAGAATTCCTGCAAATCGCTAGGGAGGGCAACAAGTATCTGCGCCTCGTGGCGGAATACATGGGCAGCAATTACAGGGCCTATGTCACGAGGGCTGGCGTCTATGCCGACTATTCATTGCTCTGCGTGAACCCGGCGCCTTTCCTAAACGAAACCTTGTCGCGCCTTAATTCCGCGATCGTCTTCTCGGCGACCCTTTCGCCGATCTCCTATTACATGGATGCGATACTTGGCAAGACCGATAAGCCGTTCCTATTGCTTCCATCCCCCTTCGACAAGGACAACTTCAAGATAATGCTCGCCCCGAAGGTGAGCGTCCGCTACAAGGACCGCGAGAAAAGCTATGCCGACGTCGCCAATTACCTAAGGCAATTCGTCAGCGCCAAAGTCGGCAACTATTTCCTCTATTTCCCGTCCTATGAATATCTCGAAAACATTCGGCCATACCTCATCTTTGATGATGCCGATGTCTATACCCAGGACCGCTCGATGAACCACATCGACCGCCAGGCGTTCCTCGAGAATTTCCTCCCGACGCCCACCCGGACCGCGGTCGGGCTAATGATCGTCGGCGGCGCGTTCTCGGAAGGGGTCGACCTCGTCGATGACCGATTGATCGGCGTCGCCGTGGTCGGGGTAGGGCTAAGCACCATCGCCCCCGAGAACGAGGTGATCCGCGCCTACCGCGACACCGAAGGAGGCGATGGCTTCGACTTCGCCTACAAAGACCCCGGCATGAACAAGGTCATGCAGGCGGTGGGGCGCGTCATCCGCAGCGAAACAGACGTCGGCGCGGCGCTTCTTATCGACGACCGCTACATGAAGGAGGAGTACCGCTCGTTGTTCTCTAGGGCCTACCGCGAGTATGAGGTTGTGCTCGACGCCGAAGAAATTGGACCTATCCTAAAGGATTTTTATGGTCTTAAGGGGCAATAAGAGGCTATAATTCCCCCGTTCATTTATGCCATTCGACAAAAACCACATTAGAAACTTCTCGATCATCGCCCACATCGACCATGGGAAAAGCACCCTGGCCGACCGCATTTTGGAATTGACCGGGACCGTGGACAAGCGCGAAATGAAGGCTCAGCTCCTCGATTCGATGGACCTTGAGCGCGAGCGCGGAATCACGATCAAGCTGAACGCCGTCACGGTGAGCTACACCGCCCCCGACGGCGAGAAATACATCTATAACCTCATCGACACCCCGGGGCACGTCGACTTCACCTACGAAGTCTCGCGCAGCCTCGCCGCCTGCGAAGGCGCGCTTTTGGTGGTCGATGCGACCCAAGGCGTCCAGGCCCAGACCTTGGCAAACGTCTATCTTGCGGTCGACAATGACCTCGCGATCTTGCCGGTCATCAATAAGGTCGATCTGCCAAGCGCCATGCCCGATTTCGTCAAGAACGAAATGGAGGAGCGCATCGGCATCGACTGCACCGACGCGTCCCTAGTTTCCGCCAAAACCGGAGCAGGGGTGGAGGATGTCCTCGAGAAGATCGCCCTTTTGGTCCCGCCGCCAAGCGGCAGCAACGACGCTCCGCTTCAGGCACTGATCTTCGACTCCTATTACGATTCCTATCGTGGCGTCATCGTCATGATCCGCATCAAGAATGGATCGGTGAAGCCAGGCGACACCATCCAACTCATGCACTCCAAGAAGAGCTACCTCGTCACCGAGGTCGGCATGAGGACGCCCGACGAAATCAAGACGCCATCGCTAGATTGCGGCGAAGTCGGCTACCTCGCCGCCCA
>JAILKX010000140.1 GCA_024693415.1 Bacilli bacterium | reverse complement strand
CGGCATCAAGACATCGAACGTGGTGCGGGCCGAATGCTTCGGCGAGCCGGCGATCGCGGTGGACACCCATGTCGCGCGGGTCGCGACGCGCCTCGGCTATTGCAAAAAGGGCGAGGACCCCGTCAAGATCGAGGCGATCCTCGAGAGGCGCTTCCCAAAAGAAAAGTGGATCAAGCTCCACCATCAGATCATTTGGTTCGGGCGGCTCGTGTGCCACGCCAAGAACCCCGAATGCGGGAACTGCCCGCTTCAGCCGTATTGCCGCTACTTCAAGAAAAGCTCTTCCAAGACCGGCAGATAATCGTAGCTAGGACGGTAGGTCTCCTTGATGAGCCTGCCGTTTTCTTTCATCGCTTCGTAGGGGATCGAGGCGCGCGGCTTCTCGCGGTAGAACTTGATGATGTAAGCGGCGGGGACGAGATAGGCTTCGCCCTTGAGCTGCCAGTGCACCAAAAAGAAGGCGATGCCGCCATGCTCGATCACGCGCTCGAGGTGCTCAATCTGCTGAATCGGGATGTTCGCGAGCGGGAACGAGGTGCGGGAACGGGTCGATTTTGCTTCGAAATCGATGTAACGCCCCCGATAAACGCCATTATAGTCGGTGGTGGATTGCGTCTCGAAATAGGCCGAGGTGATCTTCGGCCCGTTCGTGTAATCGACCTTGACGATGTTGATCGGAGTGGGGCGCTTGGTGATGAGGCAAAGGCCCTTCTCGAGGTAATAGGCGTTGGTGTCGTTGATCGCGGCTTCGAAATCCATGCCCCTATTGCCGGCGGCGACCTTCAAAACCGGCTTCTTGCGCTTGACCGGCTTCTTGAGCTCTTCGCTTTTATGGGGTTTGACGCCCGCGGGGTAGTTGATTTCCATCACTTGAGGGCCTCGTCGACGAAGTTGTCGAATTCCGCTTGGGCCACCTGCCCGTTTTCCTGCAGGTTCCTGATGAGCTTAGCCACCGGCTCGGGCAGTCCGTGCCCATGCATCAATGTCTTCTGGTATTCCCGGCGGACCAGGTCCTTATTGAGGACGAACGCTTTGTAAAGCATCGCGAGGTTATAGGCGTCGACGGTCGCGTCGTGGGCCTGCCCCTCGAATTTCACCCCGAAAAGCTCGAGGGCGTGCGTCAAGGAAAGGGTGTTTCCGTTGGCGTCGGTGATGTATTTGCGCATGAAGGCGCAGAAGTCGAAGGTGTGCTTCGCCACAAAGCGCGCCTCTTCCATCGAGGCGTCCATGTTGTGCTCGGCCGAGCTTATGATCATCTTGGCGTCCTGATCGCCATAAGCGACGAAGAGGCATTTCTTATAGTCACGCCCCAGATATTTCTGGAGCTGCTGCTGGGCGGCGCGGAAGGTGATGCCCTTCTCGTGGATGAGCTTGGAGTCGATCCCGGTGATGCGGGTGACGATCTTGCCGACGCTTCCCTTGGGTTTGACGTAGCACCTGAACGGCTTGAAAAGCTTTTTGAGGGTGAGGTCATCCTTGATGATCGCCTTGTAGGCGCCGATCTCGATGGTCTCGTGGGTGATCTGGGTTCCTTCGAGATCCATGAACACCAGGATCTTATGGCCGGAGAGTTGCTTGCGTAGGTCTTTCATGACGAAGCAAATTATATATGAATTCGCGCGCGTTTGTAGCCCAAAAGCCACAAAGGGGAACTTGCCCAAAGCAATCGCTAGTCCTATCATTTTGGGTATATGAGCCACTGCAAGAGGACCATGAGCGCCGTTTCCGCATTGATCGCGGTTTTCTCTCTGTGCTCCTGCAGCGCCCCCTCGCTTACGATCGACGAGGCCAACGCGATCCTAAAAGGCATCAGGCAGTACATCAATTCCGCCGACTACGTTCCCCCGACCGACTACGAATACACCTTCATCGAGCGCGGCGAAGCGGACCAAACCCCCTATCAAATCAACGAGACCGTCATCTATTCGCCGACCCATCATTATTCCTACGAGAAGCTCATCCATTCCTACGTCCAGAATTTCGACCTATATGAGGTAGACGCAAGAAAGAAGACCTACAGATACACCCGCTACACCTCGGTGGCGGACGCTAACGCAGCCTGGGAAAGCGCAAACGCCTCCCTCAACGTCGACCATAGCGCCGAGATCCTCAAAGGCTACGCCAACGAAGCGATCTTCGGCGGCTTCCGCAACGATTACGCGACCATCGAGATATCCTCCGAGAACGACAAGTCGATCAGCATCAAGGCCTACTTCAAAGACCCCTATACCCCCATCGCCCGCCACATCGTGGTGAAGGACGGCTACCTGATAGCCGACCGCCGCGACATCTACATCGACTGTTGGACCGCGACCGGCCTCGTCTATGGCGAGTTCCCGATCAACCTCCCTGACATCTCCGATTACAAACTCATCACCGAGTCCTAATGGAAAAACGCCTGCAAAATCCCAGCCAATTTGGGAATTTGCAGGCTTTTCGATTCGCTCTTTTTGCGTGCGCGCTTGTTGAATGAGCGCGCGTGGCAATATATAATTTCCCTCGGATGCACACCTATGGAAACCACTAACATTTCTCTCAATGCCAACGACATCCTCCAGAAGGTTTTCGACGCCCATGGCAAAGGCTATGATCCCAAGGAAGTGGACGAGTTCCTCGACCAGATCATGATGGACTACCAGGCGTTCGAGAAGTACTTCAAGGAGTCGCGCGACTACATCGTGAGCCTCGAGCAGAAGCTCCGCCGCATGCACGAGGTCAACTCGGAGAACGAGCTTGAGCTCGCCAAGTACAAATCGCGCCTTGGCAGCATCAAGGAGAAGGACGAGGTCAACATGGGGAACATCGACCTGATGGACCGCATCAACAAGCTGGAGAACGCCCTCTACAAATTGGGCGGTGACCCTTCGTCCATCAAGTAACTATAATAGAACGCATCCGACCCAGGCGACTGCTGCCGAAAGGTAGAGGAAAGTCCATGCTCGCACGCCCTGTGATGGGCGTAGTGATTGTGCTAGGGGAATCAATAACCCTAGGTGCGCGGGAGCGCGCAACGGCGGGAGAACATCTGCTTCAGATGGGAACCCCCAAGGTGCCACAGAGACGAGCTTGATGGCGACATCAAGATGAAACGCGGTAAACCCCGCAAGCGAGAAACCCAAATTTGGTAGGGGAAGCGCATAAGGCGAACCGAAGCCCGACGCGCCAGGAGCAATCCTGAGATAAATTGTCGCCCTCGACAAAACATGGCTTATCGGGCCGGATACTCACTGATTCCTAAGGAGCTGCATATGAACATTCCAACGAAGATCACCATGGCCCGCATCGTGCTTGTAGTCGCGATGCTGCTCGGGCTTTTCGTCTGCAGCCTGATCCCGGATTTCCAAGCGCCGCTGCTCGGCGATTCCGGCATCAACCTCGTATACCTCCTCGCCTGCGTCGTCTTCATCGTCGCAAGCACCACCGACTGGCTGGACGGCTATTTGGCCCGCAAATGGCACCAGGTCACCGACCTTGGCAAATTCCTCGACCCGATCGCCGATAAGCTCCTGGTCAATAGCTCTCTGATCTTCCTGGTCTTCCCCTTTGGCTTCGCCACCGGGCAGACCACCTTCATCCCCGTCTTCTGCGTGATCGTCATGATCGCCCGCGACCTCGTGGTCGATGCGCTGCGCCTCGTCGCGGCGAAGAAGAACGAGGTCATCGCCGCCAACATCTTCGGCAAGCTCAAGACCGTCTTCCAGATGGTCGCGATCCCCTTCGTATTCCTCAACGGCTGGCCCTTCAACCAGTTCGACGCCTCCTGGCCTAGCGCCCTCCGCATCACGATGTGGCTCGTCTACCTCGCCACCGCGATGTCGTTGATCTCCGGCGTCATCTACGTGGTCCAGAACTTCCGCGTCCTCAAGGAGAAGCAGGGTGAGTAAAGCCAAGGAGATGCTAGGCATCCTCGCCCAAGAGGGCTTGACCCTCGGAAGCGTGGAGTCGCTTACGGGAGGGCTCTTCGCCGCGACCGTATGCGAAGTCCCCGGCGCTAGCCGCGTCTTCTCCGGGGCCCTTGTCACCTATGATCCCCGCCTCAAATCCGAGCTCGCCTACGTCAATGAGGCTTCCATCAAGCTCAAAGGCGTCGTAAGCGCCGACGTCGCGGTCCAGATGGCCGAAGGCGGCGCCAAAAGGATGGGGGTCGACGTCTGCGTCTCCTGCACCGGAAACGCCGGGCCCACGACTGAGCCTGGCGGCGAGCCCGTGGGACGCGTATTCCTAGGGCTCAGCTACAACGGCTACTCCTGGACGGTCCCCCTTCTATTAGAAGGAGATCGCCAGAAGATCCGCGAGCAGACCGTCGAGAACATGATGGACTTGGTAATCTCGTTGTTCACCGTGCACAATAATTCATGAATTTGTGTCACATCCGAGCGAAAAACAGCAATCAATTAAGTGGAGGCATAAAAAATGGCAACTGCATTAGATCCCCAAAAACAAAAAGCCCTCGATGACGCATTGAAGAGCATCGAGAAGACCTTTGGCAAAGGCAGCGTCATGCGCTTAGGCGAACGCCCGCGCGTCGACGTTGACGTCATCCCCACCGGGTCCATTCTCTTGGACCAAGCCCTCGGCGTAGGCGGCTACCCGCAAGGAAGGATCATCGAGATCTACGGCCCCGAATCCTCGGGCAAGACCACCTTGGCCCTAGAAGCGATCGCCCAAGCCCAGCTTAAAGGCGGCCGCGCCGCCTTCATCGACGCGGAGCACGCGATCGACCCCGAATACGCGGCGAAGCTCGGCGTCGACATCGACGAGCTCATCCTCTCCCAGCCCGACAACGGCGAGCAGGCCCTCGAGATCACCGAGAGGCTCGCCGAATCCGGCGCGATCGACATCATCGTCGTCGACTCGGTCGCCGCATTGGTCCCGCAAGCCGAGATCGATGGCTCGATGACCGATAACCAGGTCGGCCTTCAGGCAAGGCTCATGTCCAAGGGCCTCCGCAAGATCGCGGGCATGCTGAACAGGACCGGCACCGTCGTCATCTTCATCAACCAGCTTCGCGAGAAGGTCGGCGTGATCTACGGCAACCCCGAAACCACCACCGGCGGCCGCGCCCTCAAGTTCTACGCGTCCATCCGCATCGACATCCGCCGCGCCGAAGCCATCAAAAGCGGCTCCGACATCATCGGCAACTCGGTCAAGATCAAGATCGTCAAGAACAAGGTGTCGCCCCCGTTCAAGTCCTGCATCATCGATCTGATCTACGGCGAAGGCATCTCGCGTTACGCGGAGATCTTGGATCTCGGCGAGCAGATGGGCATATTGACCAAGACCGGCTCCTGGTTCGTCTATAACGGCGACAAGATCGGCAACGGGCGCGAAGCGGCCAAGACCTACCTCCGCGACCATCCCGAATTCGCCGATGAGCTCGAAGCCAAGATCAGGTCCACCATCAAGCCGAACGCCAACGAAGACGGCGTAATCGAAGGCTAATCCCCAAAGGATCGTTATCCCCTAACGGTCCTTTTTTCTATCCCCGGCC
>JAILKX010000087.1 GCA_024693415.1 Bacilli bacterium | reverse complement strand
GTGCTTATGAAAAAGGCAAACGCGGTTTTGCTGGTCTATGACAAATTGAATTCGGGCACGAAATTCAACCTCACCGACCTCCAGAACGAATTGAATTGCTGCAAAAAGACTTCGATCCGCTACATCAACGACATCCGCGCGCACATCGAGGCGACTCGGCCCGGATACACCGTGAGGTATGAAGGAAAATCCAAGTCCTTCAGGATCTCGAAGCAAGCTTAGTCATTTATGGGGGAGGGCCAGCCTACGGGCTGGCTTTTATATTTTCTTTCCGATGATGCAAAAGTGGTTTTCCGATTCGCTCGATTCCAGGATATGGAAGCAATCCGTGAAGGGACGTGCTTCGATTTCCGCGGATTCGAGGCATCGCGAAACCCCTTCCGGTAGGAATTCGTGATGGTCGTCGAGCGCCTCCCTCGACATCGAGTGGAGGATCGCGAACCGCCCGCCTTTCCTTAAGGCGCGCGACAATGCCCCCTCAAGGGCTTTGACGTCCATGAAGTGGGGGAAGGCGTTGTAGATCACGACCAGGTCATATTCTTCCTTGAAGTCGCTTGCGACGAAATCCGCGACCATGAACTCGACGCGGGGATTGCCTTCGTATTTCCTTCGCGCAATCTCGACCATCCGCCCGCATATATCGACGCCTAGGACTTTGGCTTTGGATCGGTCTGCGAGGCGCCCGGTGATGATCCCGGTCCCGCAGGCGACGTCCAAAATATGCTCGCCCTCGCGGATCGTGAGCTTGTCGAGGAGCTTCTCGATCCGCTCGGGCGGGATATCCTCCATTGCGTCCCAATTCGGGGCGATGGAGGAGAAGTATTTCTCAATCTGATTCTCAGGCACCGAAGAACTCCTTCACATCGATCTTTTGATATCCGCCGAAGCTCTGCGGGTAGGAATAGATGTCGTCGGCGAGCTTTTTGCCGAGGAACGCGTTGGTGATCTCGTCGAGCTTCTCCTTCATGTCGACGTCGGCGAAGGCATCGGGATAATAGGTTTTTGCGCAGAAATAGGTGTTGGCGAGGTTGATCTCGAGGTTCGTGTAGTAGGCGTTGTAGGCCATTTGGAGATAGACTTCCCCATCCTCCACGGCTTTGCAGCCGTCGAACATGTTCGGGTTTTCCGCATATAGGGGTTTGATGTTTTTGACCGCGGCGGCGTCGAGGAACATCACGTCGATGTCCTTATACGCGCCGACGAGGGTCTCTTCCTCGATCTTCTGGATGCCGTTATTGGCGAGGAGGGTGTCAGCGATATTGGTGATGTGGGCGATGTTGAACGGCTCGTAGTTCTTGGCGGTCATCAGGTGGTTGGTGGTGCCCCAGTTGCCGAGCCCGCAGATATAGGCCTGCTTATCGGAGGCGAGCCCTTCGGTCCTCTTGGCGAGGTCTTTCTCCGCCGCGTCGATGTAGGAGAGAAGCGTTTCCGCCTTCGCGGAGGTCCCGATGACCTCGGCGATCAATGAAATGCTCTTCTTGCAGGCGGCGTCGAACACGCCTTTGCCGCCGTACTTCAAGGTGATGACGGGCACGCCTAATTGCTTTTGGAGCGCATCCGCCTTCTCGACGTCCTCGTATTCGCTGATGACGAGGTCGGGGCGGCAGTTCAAGATCTTCTCGGCTTCGGCCGCCTGGGCCATCGGACCGCCTTTGCCGCAGGAGGGAAGACCTTTGTAGGATTCGCTGTTGGCGATGAAGTAGGGGCGGGCGACGCCGTCGAACATCGCGGGGCGGCCTTCGGCTTCGAGGTTATCGATGTCCTCGACGCCGGCAAGGAGGCTTGCGTCGCCGACATAAGAATACATGCGGAGCGCACCGGCGCCAATGCAGACGATTTTGCTGTACGTCCCCGCACGGATTTCGACTTTGCGGCCATTCGCATCTTCGATTTCCGTCGCCGAAACAGACGAAACTTCCTCGCCGGAAGACGCTTGCTGGCTTGTGTCGGATGACGATTGCCCGCCGCAAGAGGCGAGCGTGGTTAGCGCGATGAGCGCGAGCAGGTTGGCTTTCTTCATATTAATCTCCGAAATGAATATAGTTGCGGTTCTTCCCTTCATGGATCTCCGCATGCACCCCATATAGTCTTTCCATCAGTTCCGGGACGATGGACTCCGTGCCTCCCTCGGAGATGATCTCTCCGGACTTGAGGCAATAGAATTTCTGGCCTAACCCCAGGGCTAGGTTGATATCGTGCATCGCGATGAGGACGATGATGCCCTCCTTCGTGATGGATTTGATCTCATTGAGGACGAGCATTTGGTTCGCGATGTCGAGGCTCGACGTCGGTTCGTCGAAGAAGATGGCTTTGGGATTCGACACCAAAGCGCGGGCGACCATGACTTTCTGCGCCTCGCCGCCCGATAGCTCATGCGCGTTCTTCGCGGCGAGCTCGGCGAGGCCGAACTTCTCGATGATGGCCCTCGTGGCCTCGTGATCTTCCTTTCCAGCGGCATAGCCAAATATCGGTAGCCTGCCCATCAGGATCGTCTCGTAGACGCTTAAGGCGGGGAGTTCCGCCTTCTGGGGGACATAGGAGATGACCGAAGCCCTTTCGCTTGGCTTTTCGATGGCCTTTCCGTCCAAGATAAGCGACCCCTGATTGATTTTGATCGCTCCAACGGCCCCTTTGATGAGGGTGGATTTGCCTGAGCCATTGGGCCCTAATAAGACGGTGGTCTCGCCCGGGTTTAAAATCAGGGATACCCCTTTAACGACCTCTAGGCCCCTCTTGTAGCCGATATGGAAATTCCTTAGCTCAAGCATTGGGGGTCTCCTTTTTGGCGAAGATCAGATAGAGGAAGAACGGAGCGCCGATGATCGAGGTGACCGCGCCGACCGGGACGCTTGCCCCGCCTGCGAAAGCGCGGGCGACGGTGTCTGAGAATAGAAGCAGCAACGAGCCGCTTAGGATGCTCGCGGGGATCAAGAAGCGGTGGTTCGACCCAAGGATCCTCCTCATCGCGTGCGGGCAGATGATGCCGATGAAGCCGATGAGGCCGATGCGCGAGACCGATACGGCGGTCAGCAAAGAAGCCAAAAGCAATGAGATGAAGCGCAGCGCGTTGACGTTGACGCCGACGCTTCTTGCGTAGCCGTCTCCGCCAAGCATCGCGTTGTAGCGCCAGGAGAAGACGAAGAAGAAGGCAGAGCATAATAGCAATGCGACCCCCATGATCAAGCAATCGGCATAGGTCGCCCGCCCAAGGTCGCCGAAGCTCCACACGACCGCGGCGGATAGCCCGACGTCGGTCGCGAAGAATTGGAGGAATGTGGTGAGGCCGGTCCAAACTGCCCCGATCGCGATGCCGGCGAGGACGACGACCGATGGCGAGAAGCGGCGGAACGTCGATAGGCCAAGCACCAATAAGACGGAGATGACCGAGAAGACCAATGCCATACCGGAAGCGAGGTATGGGTTCATCGATTCGGCGATGGCGTTGGGGTTGTTTCCGGTCGCCATCATGCCGCCCGAGAGCACCAAGATAGAAAGGTTCGCCCCGAACACCGCGGCATTGGTGACGCCCAAAGTGGAAGGGGAGGCCATGATGTTGCCAAGGTTTGTCTGCATGAGCAGGCCCGCCAAGGAAAGCGATGCGCCGGCGAGTAGCCCTGCGAGGATGCGGGGCACGCGGATCTGCTGGACGATGCGGACCGCGATCGGATCGCCTTGGCCGAATAGGCCCTGCAGCGATTCTCCGACGGTCAAGGTGCTTGGCCCGACAAGCAGCGCCCAAAAGCAGACGCCCCATAGGCAAAGCGAAAGAACGCCAAGGGCGATGCCCCTGGTCC
>JAILKX010000204.1 GCA_024693415.1 Bacilli bacterium | reverse complement strand
TCGATCATCATCGCGTTCAAGGGGCGCAAGAGCAAGAATCAGAACCTCTTCATCGCGACCTTGGTCCTCGGCTTCCTCTCCGGCAACTACATCTTCTTGGCCGGCGGGATATTGGGGCTTGTGGCCAACGAGCAGGAACGCACGGCCAATAACGGCTAGGCGGATCAAAGCGAAAGACGCCAGAGGCTGAGCGCTTCTGGCGTTTTCTTTGTGCACTGGGCCCACTGCTTGCGGGGATGAAAACGAATGCACGTCCCCTCTCTTTTGCCGCGGGGCGGCTTTCATGAAGGCGGCGATGCCGCGATCCTGTGCTTGAAATGCTTTTCCTAAGAGGCGATCGCCCTACATCAAGCTTCTTTGCCGACGGTCAGGATTATGGCGTATTTGCCGTTTTCCTGCTTGGCATACCTCGTCTTGAAGGTCTTGCCGCCCGCCTCGGTCCAGGATTCCCCGGAATCGACTTCGAATTCGGGCACCTTGGCGGATTCGCCGAGGAAGCTCAGGGCGAACGTATATTCGCCATAAGGGAGTTCGTCGAGGGTGAAGAAGGCGATGACGTTCTTGGCCTGGACGTCGAACGTCGCGGTCGGAAGGACGAAGGATTCGCCGGTCGAGGTGTTGGCGAGCTTCATCGTCATCCCCGCCTCTTTGATATCCTCTTCGTCATAGCCCCAATGATAGAGCGTGGCGTAGATGTAGGCGTGCTGATCGTCCGCGGTGAGCCATAAATGGGAATAGCGGTATCCGGGGGCGGTGTCGTCGGACACGATGAGGCCATAGAGCCCCGCGGAATCCTTAAGCCCATCATAGAGCTCGTAGCGCCTTCCGCCGGCGATGAGGGCTTCCCCGCTGTTGCCGAACGCGAACAGGCCGACCGCGCCTCCCTCGTCGATGCCAAAATGGATGTAATGGCTTCCCGCGGAAACGCCCGTAAGGTCGGCGGAGAAGCGCATCGTGTTATCGTTTTGCTTCTCGACGCTGAAGCCGAGCTGGGTGTTTGTTCCCCCATTGACTTTGGTGGTGAGGTAGAGGCTCCAGTCCAACGAGAGCATCTCCTCAAAGGACCAGACCCTGAAGGAGACATCGAATTTCAAGAAGGCCTGCCCGGTCGATTCATCCGCCTCAAGCCAGGCGAAGTCAATCTGCCAGGCGGTGTTCTGGGTGAAGGCCTCGCAGTAATCGATGGCGACGTAAGCCGTTCCGTCCTCGACCATCACGATTCCTTGAATCCAGATGGCTTCGGGCTTGGACTGAAGGCGATAGCCGCTGCCGGTATCTTCGTATCCAAAGCACTCCTTGAGGAGATAGCGATTCCCGGGATAGGGATAGACGCGGAAGGGGATTTCGCTTCCTGAGGCGGTTTTAAGCGTGCCATAGACGACGCCGTCTGTCTCGACATAGAGCTCGCCGACCATCCCTTCG
Organism: Bacilli bacterium; assembly: GCA_024693415.1. Next base: position 884 of record JAILKX010000204.1, on the reverse strand, counting down.
TGGTAGAAGTCGCGCGCGTTGTCTTCGACGCCGATGCTATCTTGTTTGTGGGCAACATAAGGATAGTCGATAATCTCGGAGTTGGCGCTCGCCCCATATGAGGAGACGTGGGCGATTCGCCGATTCCCGCCGTCGTTATAATATCTGCCGACGATCTCGATCGCGGACTGATAGTTCGGATCGAAGGGGGTCCCATCGACGATGACGCAGTATTGCCCTTCGCCGATTGAGAAGCCGCGGCGGTTCATCGGAAGCTGGACCCTCGCATACTTTCCCTCCACGCGGACGAGCGTCCCGTTCGCGGGCTCGCTCCCGCCATAGAGATCGGCGATCTTATAGTCAGTCGGCTCGCCGGGGGATTCCACCCATTCCAGGCTTGCATCGACGATAGACGGCGAGGAGATATAGTCGAGGCAGCCGCTGATCCCCACGAAGGATCCGGGCGCGATGTTTCCTTCGGTCCAGGGCTTGATCGATTCCGATCCGATCTCGCTTTCGCGCAGGGTCAATTCGAACTCCTCGCCGGTGGCGCCGCCCATGCGCAAGAGGGCCTCCACAAGATCCCCATCGTTTTCCGATTTGGCTTCATACTCTTCGACATACGCGGGGATGGAGGCGAGGCGATGGCCGAGGACCTGGTAGGGATCATTGATATCGAGGCCGCTGAAAGCCAGGGCCATATCCCATTCGATCGGGAGGGAGACGGATTCATCGGAGATGGATTCGATATGGGCGGCCGAAAGGGCGCGAAGGCCATGGCGGTCCACGACCTTGCCCTTGACGTTCACGAGGTCCCCCGCTTTGAACGCGGAGAGGTCGACCTTCGAGGTGCCGAGCACCCAGACGGCGTACTCGGCGCTTTGGACCGCGATCCTATCGAAGCA
>JAILKX010000184.1 GCA_024693415.1 Bacilli bacterium | reverse complement strand
CTCAAGGAAGACCATCCGACCTTCATCTCGTGCCCGACCTGCGGGCGCACCGCGGTCAACCTCATCCCGACCGCGAAGGCGATCCAGAACTACCTTGAGGAGCACCGCATCTGCAAGACGGTCGCCGTCATGGGCTGCATCGTCAATGGACCCGGCGAAGCGCGGCACGCCGACATCGGCGCCGCCGGCGGAAACGGGGTTTGGGTCATCTTCAAGAAGGGCGAGATCATCCGCCAGGTGAAGGACGAAGACATCGTCCCAGAGCTTATCAAAGAGATCGAGAAACTATGAAAAAAGCATCGGCCCAGCCGATGCTTTTTGCTTTATTCGGATTCCTGCTTCGCCTTGGCGCGATAGGCGGCGTTGCGCTGCTTCTTGATCTTTTCCTTGATCGCTTTGCGGCGGTATTTGTTCTTGACCTTCTCCACCGCTTGCTTCTGTTTCTTCTTGTAGCCGGGCTCGACCTTTTTGGTGCGGGTCTTGGCCTTGGCGATCTTCACCTCGCGGCGCTCCTCATCGGAGAAGGGCTTCTTGGCGGTGAATTTCTTCTTCGGCAATAAGCCGACGGTGTCTTCGGCGATCGAGTCGCGCTTTAAGGTCAGGAAGTCGAAGTTCACGCCCTGGTCGAGGAGCGTCTTGGCCTTGGCGGCGCTATCGGCGTTATAGAAAACCCAGGAGTCGCCGGACTTTCCAAAGCGCGCGGTCCTGCCGGCGCGGTGGAAATAGTAAGAGAGGTCGGTCGGAAGGTCCAACGAGATGATGTCGGAGACGTCATCGATGTCGATGCCCCTAGCGAGCAAATCGCTGCAGCAGACGACCTGGTAGCGGTTCGACTTGATGAGGCGGATCGCCTGCTTCCTTTCGCGGGCGTCTAAGTCGCCCGAGAAGTAGATGGTCTCGTATCCCCACTCCTTGAGCGCGTCATAGGCTTTCTTGACGTCCTCCTTCTTCGAGGCGAAGACGAGGGCGAGGTAGGGACGCCTGATCTCTAAGAAGCGATGGAGCGCCTCCTCCTTGCCGATGTGCTTGACATCGACCAGGTGATGATGGACGCCTTCCGGGGTCTTTTCCTTGACCCCCTCATAGAGGAAGTCGCTCTTGATGTATTTGCCAAGTTTATCCTTAAGGCCTTGGTTCAGCGTGGCGGAAAACGCCATGGTCTGCAGCTTTTCCGGGAGTTTCTCGTAAATCTGGTCGATGTCTTCGAAGTAGCCCATCTCGGCGAGCATGTCCGCTTCGTCTAGGACGAGGAAGCGCACGCCGCGGAGGTTCAAGCCATAGTCATCGGAGAGGATGTCGCGCAAGCGGCCGGGGGTTCCGATCACGATATGGGGCGGGATCGATAAGCCTTCGGTGTTCTGCGTCTTCTCCTCGCTGCTCGTGAAGAGCCTCACCTTCAGCTTCTGGAAATGGTTCTGGAACGCTTTGGCGAAGGCGAAGGTCTGCTGGGCGAGTTCGCGGCTTGGGGCGATGATGATCGCCTGAAGGCGCGGCAGGTTCAAATCGATCGAGTCGATGATCGGGACGAGGTAGGAATGGGTTTTGCCGGTCCCGGTCTCGCTTTGGCAGACCAAGGAGCTGCCCGAAAGGACCTTCGGGATGACCCGGGATTGGACGGGGCTAGCGTCAACGTATCCCTGCGAAGAGAGGGACGCGATCATGGTTTTCGATAGATTGAAGGAAGAGAAAGTGCTCATTTCGCCGCCATTATAAACGAAGACGCTTCCAATTTCACCAATTCGGGGCAACAATTAATCCATATGGAAGTAAAACTCGTCAAGCCATGCGGATATTGCCTCGGCGTAACCCAGGCGATGAAGCTCGCCGAAAAGGCGAAGAAGGACTATCCTGACCGCGACGTCTACCTTTTGGGGCTCCTCGTCCATAACGAGGACGCGGTCAAGGAGCTTTCCGACCTCGGCCTCATCGTCTTGGACGAGAGGAAGAGGCCGCTAGAAGAAAGCCTGAACAACATCAAAGAAGGATCCGTCGTCGTCTTTTCGGCGCACGGGCATCCTGAGCGATACGATGAGATCGCCGCTAGGAAAGGCCTGACCGTCTTGGACGCGACCTGCTGCCACGTCAAGGAAAACCTCGAGTATGCGCGGGAAAACGCTTCCTCTGGCATCATCTATATCGGGGCGAAAGGGCATCTAGAGGCCGAGGCGTTCCACGCGAACCTCCCCTGCTCATTTTATGATGTCAAATCGCGCAGCTTCATCGATGAGGTCCCGCTTGGTAAGAGCCCGGTCGCCGTCTCGCAGACGACATTAAGCTACGACGAGGTCGACTTCGCCTTCAAGGCGATCAAGGAAAAGTATCCTGGAGCGAGGCTCGGCAAGGAAAGATGCCTCGCCACCTCGAGCCGCCAGAACGCGCTCAGGAAAGCGATCGAAGAGGGGATAGACGGGGTCTTCGTCATCGGAAGCCACCTCTCCTCCAACACGAAAAAACTGCGCGACATCGCCACTTCTTATGGCGTGCCGACGTTTATGGCGCTAAACGAAGAGGAGCTGAAGAAGCTCGATATACCGCAAATGAAAAAGGCAGCGCTCGTGAGCGGTGCCTCTACCGATATCGCGACCGCCTTGCGGTGCGCGAGATATCTGGAATCCCTTTAATCGGCGCGGAGTTCCGCGGCGATCAGCCGATACAGCGCGAGATACCTTTCGCGCGCCGACTGCGATATCCCCTTGTTCAGGATGTCGGACACTTTCTTGCGCTGCAACTCCATCCACTCGAGCCAAG
>JAILKX010000018.1 GCA_024693415.1 Bacilli bacterium | reverse complement strand
TGACCGTCGCCAAAACGGCAAAATAAGCGACCCCTGTATGCATATTCGCTTGAATTTGGGTCGCTTTTCTCGTCGCGCCGCAATGCCAAGGATGCGCCAGGGAAGCCGATGGGGCGCCTAATCCATTCGCGGCAAGAAACGAAAAACATCATCAAACTATTGCGTTTTTTGCCGTTTGGCATATCATGGTGCCATGCCCCGCTATATCACCGTCAAAGACGCATCGATCAAATGGAACGTTTCGGAAAGAAGCGTCCGCGCCTATTGCTTTTCCGGCCGCATCGAAGGCGCTGTTTCCGAAAAGGGGTCCTGGCTTATCCCCGAGGACGCAAAGAAACCGAAACGCAATAACGAAAAGCAAGGCAAGAACCATCTGCTCGAGCGATTGCGCTTGGAGAAGAAGAGGCGCATCAAAGGCGGGATCTACCACGAGCTTCAGATCGAATTGACCTACAACTCCAACCACATGGAGGGCAATGGGCTGACCCACGACCAGACAAGGTACATCTTCGAAACGAGGACAATCGGCCTAGGCGAAGGCGAATCGTCCAAGGTCGATGACATCATCGAGACCGTCAATCACTTCTCCGCCGTCGACCGGGCGATCGACTTCGCGAACTACCCGCTGAGCGAGGCCTTCATCAAGGAGCTGCACCTCATCCTCAAAAGGGGAACCTTGGACGCGACCCTCCCCCACTTCGCCGTCGGCGATTACAAAAGGCAGCCCAATGTCGTAGGAGGCAGGGAGACCACACCCCCGCGCCTCGTCCCCAAGGCGATGAAGGAATTGTTGGGCGATTATATGAAGAAGGAGGCCCATACGCTTGAGGAGATCGTTGAGTTCCACGTGAGATTCGAAAGGATCCACCCCTTTCAGGACGGCAACGGCAGGGTCGGCAGGCTCATCGCCTTCAAGGAATGCCTGAAGAACGGCATCGTCCCATTCATCATCCTCGACGCCAAGAAGATGTTCTACTACCGCGGCCTCAAGGAATGGGACCGGGAGAAAGGATACCTCCTCGGCACCTGCCTCGATGGCCAAGACGCCCTCAAGAGGCAGCTCGATTATTTCGCCATCCCCTATTCGGATTAGGAAAGAAGCGACCCCTGTATGCGTATTGGGGTCGCTTTTATTGCCTCAGATCGCGCCAAGCGGCAACCCAAAGACCCCATCGTCGATCGCATAGACCCGGTCGTAGGAGCAGATCACCGCGGAATCCCCGACCTCGTAACGCGTAAGCCCCCGCAAAGTCGAGAAGGCGCGGATATCCTTCTTGGAGTAGGCCACCCCGCTTTTGCACTCGATGACCTCGAATAGCCTAGGCGCATGCTGCACCTCATCGATGACGAGGGGCGCCTCATGCACCTTCAGGAAAAGGGAAGGGTCCTCCAAGGCCGAGGAACGGTCGAGGAGATCATCGAGGGTCACGTAATGGAAGCCCATCTCCTTGACGAGCTCATGGCATAAGGTGGACTTCCCGACCTGCCTCGCCCCGGTGATGAGGGTGACGGGCTTGACCTTGATCGCATCCTTGACCGCCTTCGTTATGGTTCTCTCAATCATATCGCACCCCTTTTTTCGGGATTTCTATAATCGCACTATAATTTTCCCGAAGTTTTTATCTCTAGTCATTCATTCAATAGGGTAATGTACTCTCAAAAATATAAAAATACAGGACAAAACATTCGACTATACCTATACTTCGAATTTTTTATAGTCACACTATAATTTTCCCGAAGTTTTCATAATAAGCCTGTCCCACTGGGCGCCGCCATGAGGGGAAGGAAAACCAATAAAATCCACCACCCCCATCGCCCCGAATGGGCGGCCCGCCAAAGGCAAATCCCATTTGGCGTGCGCGTTGGGCGTGAAGCATTGTATAATTGAATGTCAATACTTTAGGGGGCAATCCATATGCAGATCCACATTTGCTCTAGATGCGGCGAGACGCTCAAGAAGGACGGAGAGCTTTTCAAATGCGGCCACTGTGGCGCGACCTATTCCGGGGAAAGGGAAGAACGCTCCGCCGCCGAACTTAAGAAAGCCCTCGATGACCTGAAGATCGAAAGATTGGCGAACGGCAAGCGGCTCCTATGGGCCGCGACCCACGAGAAATACCCCTCAAAGGAAGCCGTATGCGAGGCGGCCCGCAACGTGCTGGCCATCCACGCCGAGGATTATCTGGCGAACATCTACCTGCATTCCCATGACCGCGACCCCCAGAGGCTCAATAAAATCCTTGCCACGTCCGAGGTATCGCCCTCGGAGGCAAGCGAGACCTTCAGGTGGCTGCTGCCCTCGCTTTCCTCGCGTACCGTCGGCCCCCTGCACGATTTCATAGACCGCCACTTCAGGGGCGATGAGCGGACCAGGCTCGACACCGAGCTCGAAAGCGAGGCCGCGAAGATCAGCCAAGGGATCTACGAGCCCGCCCTCCCGAGGGAGGTCTTCCTCTGCTACTCCTCCCGCGATATGGGGAAGGTCGTGGGGATCATGGACGTCTTGGAGCAGAATGGCTTCATGTGCTTCGCGGCCTTCCGGAACCTCAGGCACGGCAAAGGGGCGCAGGAGAACTACCTCGACGCGATTTATCGGGCGATGAAGGCCTGCGCCGTGGTCGTGTTCCTGTCCTCGGAGGCCTCGCGCTCGATGGAATGCGACGCCCTCAAGGTCGAACTGCCCCACATGATCGACGAACTGCCGGGCAAGCCGAGGGTCGAATACATCCTGGAGGACTATGGCGATACCCCGTTCATGGTGAGGCGAACCCTGAAGGCAGCCTTCCCCGAGCAGGAGCAATGCCGCGATTTGGAGGACCTGATGGTCCGCGTCAGCGAGGCCATAAAGGGCGCCAAACCCAAAAAGGAGGCGAAGGAAAAGCTCCTCGCCGAAGAGGAAGCCAAGCGCAAGGCCGAGGAAGAGGCCAAGCGCAAAGCGGCCGAGGAAGAGGCCGAGAAGAAGCTGAAAAAGGATTTCGATCTCATAGAGGTCGAGGGAGGCTACGCCATCGAGAAATACAAAGGCAAGGGTCCCGGCGTCGTCATCCCGCCCACATACAACGGCAAGCCCATCGCATCCATCGGGAACAGCGCCTTCCACGGCTGCGAATCCCTGAAGTTCGTGAAGATCCACGCCTCGGTGACC
>JAILKX010000161.1 GCA_024693415.1 Bacilli bacterium | reverse complement strand
ATTGCTCATCGGCTTGGTTGGGTCGCTGCTGATGTTTGGCGGCGATATGCTCATCTATTACGACAAGAACGATTACGATTCCAAAGACAAATGGAATTCGATATACGCGATCGTTAAGAAAGTCGCTAAGTGGCGGCTATTTGCCGGCGGGCTTTTAGGTCCGCTTACCGCATTTTTATATGCTGCGAGCTTCTACCACATCGTCTTGATGACAAATAACGCCAACGTGACGTGGCTCGCTTGGGCTGCGTTCTTGATCAGCGCTCTCGGCATCATCTTCGGCGGCGCCTATCACCTAGAGACGGCGTTGCTTGCCCTTTTGGTTCGCTCTGGCCACGACGAGGCGGCGAAAAGCATCTTCGGCTTCATCAACAAGCAAGCGATCGTCATGGTCGTCACCGCGGGGATCGGGCTCATCATCATGTTCGTTCTCCTCGTCGCCGGATGGACCGTGTTCCCACAATGGGTCGCCGCGGTTTGCCCACTGACTTTAATGCTCCTTCTTCCCTTGGTCCGCCATTTGCCCAAAGGCAGAATCCATATGATCGTCTGCGGCGGATGGAGCAACCTTCCGTTCGTCATTTACTATGCAGTCGCTTTCGTTTTAACGTTCTTTCTTGCTTAAAAGCCTGCAAAACCTCTTTTTACGATGCAAAAACGCAGCGAATTTGGTTCGCTGCGTTTCTTTCTTGATCTATAAACTCTATGGTGGTTAAAGATCAGATGAAGAGGTTGACGTCAGACTCCTCGGCGTCGCCTAGATAAGTGCCAACGCCGCCGATCTCGACGCCATCGATCAGCTCCTCGGGACGGATGCCCATGACATCCATCGACATCGAGCAAGCGATGATCTTGACGCCGTTGTCGATCGCCTTTTGCATTAACTGCTCCAGCGAGTCGATGTTCTTATCCTTCATGATGCCCTTCATCATCTTGGTGCCCATGCCGGCCATATTCATCTTTGAAAGCTTGAGTTTCTTGGCCCCGCGGGGAAGCATCTTGCCGAACATCTTCTCGATGAAGGTCTTTTTGGTTTTGACCTTCTTCGTCTTGCGGAGGGCGGTGAGTCCCCAGAAGGTGAAGAACATGGTGACGGGGCGACCCATCGCAAGAGCGCCATTGGCGATGACGAAGCTAGCTAGGACCTTATCCATGTCGCCATCGAAGACGATGATGGTTTTGCCTTTGCCGCCGCTAGAAGGGGTTTCCTTTACGACCGGCTCGTCGGCTCCGCGACGGATGACCGCCACGTACTCGCCGTCTTTTTGCTCATTGCTCACCAATGTATTCCCGGTCCGCTTGCACCACGAGACGATGTCTTTGGCAAACCCTGGGTCGGAAGCGGAGACTTCGACCATCTCCCCTTCCTTCATCTCCTTCATGGATTTGAAGACTTCCATGATCGGGCCAGGGCATTGCATGCCTGAGCAATCTAATTTCACGCGCTTGATGTTCTCTTTTTGTTCCATCGGTATCACCTTCTTTTCCTCTTTCTCTTCTTTGGGGGCTTCTTCTTTGATGGGGAAGTTGGCCTTATAGAAGCCAACGCCGCCTGGATAGACCTCAACGTTCTTGAAGCCGTTTTGCATCAAGATGCGGGCGCCGGTGTAGGCGCGGACGCCGATCGCGCAGAAGACGATGATGCGGGCTTCTTTATCAAGTTCATCGAGATGGTCACGCAGCGTCCCAAGCGGGATGTTCTTCGCGTTAGGAACCGAATATGCCATGACCTCCGCTTCTTCGCGGACATCAAGCAAACAGGCATTCGGGTCAGTGACCGTCACGTCATATGGGGCGATCTTCACCATGCCGGTGAGGATATTCTCGGCGACGAAGCCCGCCATGTTGACGGGGTCTTTGGCCGAGGAATAAGGCGGGGCGTATGCGAGTTCTAAATCTTTGAGTTCGGTGACCTTCGCGCCCAAGCGGAGGGCGACGCCGATTGTGTCGATGCGCTTATCGACGCCTTCGCGTCCCACGATCTGAGCGCCGAAGATCTTCTCGTCTTTTGGCGAGAAAAGAAGCTTCAAGGTCATTTGCTTCGCGCCAGGATAATAGCCGGCATGCGAATTCTGGGTGATGATGAGGGATTCGTAGTCCTCGCCCTTCTTTAAGCCGCGGCGGATGAGTGTTTTCTCATTGGCCCCAGTCGAGGCGACGGTTAAATCAAAGACCTTGGCGACCGAAGAGCCTTGGGTGCCGTGATAATAGGAATCGCGTCCAGCGAGGACGTCGGCAAGGATGCGGCCCTGCTTATTGGCAGGCCCGGCAAGAGGAACCATCGTTTTGTCGCCGAAGACAAAATCCTCGACTTCGATGACGTCGCCAACCGCGTAAATAGACGGGTCTTCCGTCCGCATATGGTCATCGACGATGATGCCGCCGCGCTGATTGAGGGCGAGCCCCGCCTCTTTGGCGAGGAGGCTATTCGGGCGGACGCCGATGGAAAGGATCACCAAATCCGCACTCACGGCCGCGCCGCTTTTGAGTTTAACCGATACACGTCCCTCTTTTTCTTCAAACGAATCCACGCCATCGCCA
>JAILKX010000153.1 GCA_024693415.1 Bacilli bacterium | reverse complement strand
GGTCCATCCGTCGGAGCCGAAGATCTCGGCGACGCTCCCTTTCGAGAAATCGGCAAGCATGTCTGCCGCTAACGGGTCAGCCTTGATTGCGCTCGTGGTGCCGTTGCCATTGCAGCCCGCGAGCCCGAGGGCGAACGCCCCCATCGTAAGCACGAATAGTTTTTTTCCCATAAAATCCTCCTATTTATTATATGATTTCAGCCTAGTTGGCTGGGGAATACCCGATGTATTCGTATTGTCCCTTGACGGGAAGCCGCGAGGGGTCGAACCTTCCGCTCCAGAGGTCGTGGTCCCTGCAGTTCCAGACGTTCATCATGATCTGCTGCGGATGCGACGGAAGGTTGACCGTCGCCTGATATACCGCCACCCCATCGACGTACCAAGTGATCGATTCGGGGAGCCAAAGGAAGCCATAGTCATGGAAATCCTGAGCGGCGTTGAATCCGAGGCGGTGGACGTATTCATGCCCTCCGCGCCCGTCGGTGTAGTAATTGAATTGGACCTCGTTCATGTTCTTGCCGAGGATCTCGATGTCGATCTCGTCCCATACCGGATAATGCGTGTAGAGGAAAAACGAGGTGATGACGCCCGGGCAATCGGCGGCTTTGAGGCGGGTGGAGTAATAGCCGTAGCCATAGCTTTGGTACGAGCGATACTCCCCGCCTGCATAGGTTCCACTGCCCTCTTCGTAGACCGAAAGGGAGAGGGTGCCGCCCGAAATATCACCGGCGGCGCGGCGGAAATAGCAATTGAACGGCCCACCGTTAGCGTATCCGTCCGCGAAATGGAATCCCTGCGCCTCGCCGTCAGAGAAATCGACGAGCCGCTCGAAGGAGGGGCAGGATGACCCTTTTCCCTCAAAATCGGGGGCGCACGAAGAAAGCGCAGCGAGCAAAACGAGCGCCAAAGCATTTTTTGATGAAGCCTTTTTTTCCATGCGGCCCCATTATAGGAAAGCCCTTACAAATAGCAGGGCGATTTACCGAAATTGACGATTTTTTACCTATCTTGCGAGGAGAGGATGATGTTGAGGTGGAAGACTCCGGACTCGACGTAGCAGGTGAGTTCGCCGCCGTATTTCCTCACGATCATGCGGAGGCTCCTGGTCCCGAAGCCGTGGGAGGAGCGGTCCTCTTTGGTCGTGGTCGGCAACCCATCGACGAAGGTGAGTTCGCCGTCGAAATAATTGTCCTCCTGGATCAGGATCAGGTCGCCCTTCCTCTTCGCGGTGAGGTTGATGACGCGGCGCTGCTTCTCGGCGATCCCCTTGACCGCCTCAAGCGCGTTGTCCACCATGTTGCCAAAAAGGCAATATAGGTCGCCTGCTTCCATGAAATCGAGGCTCTCGCCGTCGACCATGGCGGTGAATACGATGCCGTTTTGCTCGCAATAGAGCGATTTTTCCCACAGCAATACGTTCAGGAGCTGGTTGCCGGTCTGCAAACGCGAATCGTAGATGCGCACCGAATCGCTAAGTTCCTTCACCGCGTCCTTCGAGAGGTTGTTCTCAGCCGCGAGCGCCCCCAATTTGTATTTGATATCATGGCATTTGACGTTGATCATCTCGATGGTGTCCTTCGAGATCTCGTACTGCTTCTCGCCTTGGCGGATCGCGTGCTTCAGGTACTCCACCTCCTGCTTCAGTTCATGGGAGAGGACGGACTTGGAGGCGAGGTAAAGCGTCGCGGCGCCCGCGAGGATCGAGAAGGCGTTGGAGTTCTCCCTCAACACGAAGAGCTCGACGCTTCCGAACCTCATGGTGGTTCCGGTGCTGAGCCTTGCGAAATAGGCGTCGTCGATCGAGCAGAGGACGATCGTCGAGAAGAGGATCAGGGAGGTGATGATGAACATCCTGCCGTCGAGCCGCCCAGTTTTGAGCCGCTCGTGCGCCTTCTTGAGCAAGACCTTCCACGCGAGGAGGGCCATCAGGAGATAGAAGACGTAGGACAAGGCCCGGTAAAGAGACCAATAAGAATCGATGTCGAGGGCGGAGAGCCAGTTGAAGAACTCGGCGCCGACCCAAAGGAAGACGAAGAGCTTGTAGATCAGGTTCTGCACCGCGTAGGCGATGCCGGCGTAGAAGACGATCTTCTTTTTGTCTTCGTCGAATAGGAAGATCGAGCTGGCCACGAAATAGGAGAAGAGCAGAAAGAAGGTGAGGGCCTTGCCGAGGGCATAGCTCCCCAGCAGAAACAAAAGCCAGCCTGCGCCAAAGGAAATAGGAATGAAGGAACCCACGCATGCGCCGACGCGAAGGCCGAACCTGCTCCGATGCTTCGCCCCGAAGAAAAACGCGAGCGCGATCAAGGCGATCTCGGCGGTGAACTCGATCGCCGGGAGCCAATAGGAGAGAAAGAAATCGAGGAAGGTCATGGCTGCCTCCCCTCCCCGCCCGCATACCATTTGGCGAGCTCTTCGAGGAAGGCGCTTTTCCTCGGGCGGCTGATAAGGAGGACCACGCCGCCGATGAGGAGGTCATTCCCCTTGATGCCGGTGATGAAGCGCGGGTTGACGAGGTAGCATTGGTTGCAGCGAAGGAACCCGAATTCCTTGAGCTCCTCCTCCACTTTCCCCAAGGCTCCCGTCACCTCCAGGACATCGTCGACGAGATGGTAATAAAGCCGGTGGCGCGCCACTTCGACGTAGACGAGCTTCTCGGTCGAGACGCGGGCGAGGCCGCTCGCGGTCTTGATGTTGAAGTCGCGGCGCTCCAAGGAGACATAGATGTCGATGGCCTTGCGGAAGCACAGCGAGAAATCGTAATAGCGGACCGGTTTGATGAGGTAGGCGATGGCGTCGACCTCATACCCTTTCTGTGCATATTGGACCAGGTTCGTCACGAAGATCAAGGAGACGGTCTTGTCGATCTGCCGCAGGCGCTTGGAGGCGCTCACCCCATCTTGGCGCGGCATCTCGACATCGAGGAAAACGACCGCGTAAATCGGTCTGTAGGTATCGAAAAACGCTATGGGGTCGACGAAGCGGTCGATATGGAAATCGATGCCGTTGGCTTTCCCGAAATCGTTGATGTAGGCGGTCAAAACCGCGGCATCGTTATCGTTGTCCTCGACAATCGCGACGTTTCTCATATTTCCTTGTCTTCACCATTGTAAGAGGCGAAGTGCAAAAACGATACCACTTTTTTCATCCGCGGGAATTTGCTATAGCAAACACCCTGATTGCCCCGATGAAGGAGATGCGCTAGGTTTTCCCGTGGTTATGATCATCAACAGGACTTTCGAAGGCGAGCAGGTGCCTAGCGCGACAAAATGGCTTTACGGCGTGAGCGGGTTCTTCCGCGAAGGCGCGTTCCAATTCGTGGCGATCTTCTTCAAGATCAGCGAAAAGAAGCAGGCAGAGATCGCGGAAGAGCTGGCCAAACGCCACGCTTTGGAGAGCGATCGGGAAGAGAAATAGGCAACCGTTTGCTTGGAAAACGAATACATGTCCCCCACGGATTCGGTTTTTGGCGTACAAATCCATCGAAGCTTCCGCCATTGGGCGGCGATGCGCAAGGAAATAAGGTTGGGCCTCAATCGCGATCAAAGCGGGAGGTCTTTTTTGCGGAAGACGATCGCGCTGGCGGCGTAGGTTCCCGCAGAGAATGCGACCAGGAGTATGCCGATCAAGATCAGCCAAGAAGACCTCTCGGTGATCAATTGGAAATCGAAGAGGGAATAAATCGAAACGTATTTCAGATTGGCGAGGGCTTGGATAAAGGGCTGCTCATCCAAGTTGGGGATGTTTGTGAACATATGGGCGAGCGTATAGAGGAGATAGGAGACGAGCGGGAAGCCGGTGCCTAAGAGGGTGGCGTTCTTCTTGGTGTTGAAGAAGACGCTCGCGAAGAAGCAGATCGCGCTCACCGCGGCGGTGATCAGGAAGCAATAGAGGTTCAATAGCAGCACGTCTTCCGCGGACAGAAGGTCCATCGGCTTTGCGGAAACCATGATGACCGAAGTAAGAAGAAGCACCAAATGCATGGCGAGGATCGATGTGAGGTAATAGACGATCTTCGTGACGATGATCTGGCTCCTCTTATAATTGGACACCATGACCATGAAGAATGAGCCGTCGTCGATCTGGGCGGAGACAAGCTTGCTCGCGGTCGTGATGACGAAGATGAGCGGCACGATGGTGGCGAACATCGTGAAGAACTGCTCGACGAGAATTGAGCCGCGGCTCATCGACGAGGCCGCCGTATAGATGGCGATGAAAAGGACCGAGAGGACCGCCGTGCAGATGATCCAGGTCTTGATGGATTCCTTGAAATCCTGTTTGAGTAATTTCGGTAGCATCTTCATTCTCCTTTTTCGTTTTGGGTGGAATAGAAGTTCATGAACACCTGCTCAAGGGTCTTCTTGACTTCCGAAAAGCGGACCACCTCATATTTTCCGAGGTCCTTCAATAGCCCATCGACTTCGCCGCGGGCAATGGTGACTCTGACCTCATTTCCCTCGACCGTGGCCTGCCTTCCTTTGGCGAAGGATTTGGCCTCAGCCTGGGTTTTGAATACCGCATCGAACGTTTCGTCATCGGAATCGAAGATCTCCTTCAAATCGAAGACCGAAACGATATGGCCGCTCCTGATGATCGCGACGCGGTCGCAGGTCTTTTCGATCTCGTTGAACATGTGGCTCGACATCAAAACGGTCTTGCCCTTATCCTTTTCCCTCTTGACGAGGCGGACGAACTTATCCTGCATTAAGGGATCGAGCCCAGACGTCGGTTCGTCGAGGACGAGGATCTTCGGATCGTTCATGAATGCGCAGATGATGCCAAGCTTTTGCTTCATGCCCTTGGACATGCGCTTGACCTTGGTCTTGAGATTGCGCAGCTCAAAATACTCGATGAGCTCATTTTGGGCGGTCAAGTCGTGTACGTTCTTGAGGCTCGCGTTCCACTTGAGCACCTCTTCCCCCGTCATCGATGAAGGGAAGTTGATCTCGCCGGGCAGGTAGCCGATCTCGGCGTTGGTCGCGTAATGCTCGCGCCAAGTATCCTTTCCTTCGATTCTGATCGTGCCTTGATCAGGCTTGATGAAGCCGAGCAGGTTCCTGATGGTCGTCGTCTTCCCGGCGCCGTTAGGCCCGAGATAGCCGAACACCTCGCCTTGTTGGATCTCAAGGTTGACGTCGAAGATACCCCTGCCGTGCTGGTAATCCTTCGTGACGTTTTCGATTTGGATGTAAGCCATTAATAATCCTCCGCCCACATGTTCGGAGAAATTGGATAAAAATGGTATCAATCGAAAATTGAATTCAGATTTTCCTTCGATTGAATATGAAGATAAAGATGAAATACGCCAACAGCAAAACCACCATTGGGATGAATATGAACTTCAGATTATCGACGAATCCCTTGAGCGAGAAATAGAGGCTCGTCACCATTGAGATGACGACGAAGGGGATGAATATCTTCACGATCCGGCCGTTTTTGAGGAATGCGCCAAGCATAAGGATCAAAACCCCGACGAAGGACAGGGCCCATAGGACGATATGGACGACGGAATCGTCGATCAGAACCAAAACCGCGACGGCGAGGATCCCAAGGACGAACAAGGCGGAGAGGGCAAGCGTGATGCGGAATAGGTTTTCCCGCTTCTTGATCGCCTCCTCTTGCTTGGGGTCGACTTCGATATGGTTTTCCTGATAGAAATAGGTGATCTCCACGCCGAAAAGCTCGGCGAGGTTATATAGCATTATGGGATCGGGAAGGCTCTTGGCTTTCTCCCAGCGCGAAATCGCTTGGACGGTATAGCCAAGCTTATCCGCCAAATCGCTTTGGGTCATGCCCTTGGATTTGCGGAGGTCTTTGATGTTGGAAGCGATTATCTCGTTTGTGGCTGGCATGGCCTCATTATACTTTGGCGCAGCAACCCCTCAAAGATGGTTGCATCAACCGGCGAAAGTATTTCGCGAAAGATCGCCCGCCCAAAGCGAAGATACACATCGAAAAGATAGATTATTCACGAATCCGTGGGGGACATGCATGCGAATTCGGCGCTTATAGGGCTTTAAAGATTGGAACGGAAACGAGTAAATCGGCGCTTTGTTTCACCTCTAAAACGACATATGCGCCGTTCTTCTCGGCGAGGCGCTTGAACTTCTTGATGTCGAGGGTCCCTTCGCCGAGGGCGAGGTGACACTTCTTGCGGTCCTTGGCGTCATGCACATGGAATTCGTCGAAAGGCAGATCAAGCTCTTCCTGAACGTTCCAAAGCAAATCGTAGCTCAGGTGGTCATGCCCGATGTCATAGCAGAATCTGAACCCCTCTTTATGAAGATCGCGGTAAACCTTTTCTTCGTATTTCGGGGAATTGTCGGTGTTCTCGATGACGAGGTTGATGCCGTTATCATGGCAGATGGCCTCGGCTCGTTTCAGATTCCTGATCAAGCGCGCCATATAGTCATCGTATTCCTTTTCGTAGATATAGTTTTTGTTGCCGGCGATCGTGACGACGGGGCCGGGAACGAGATGAACATTGATCTGACGGATGTAACCCCTGCCCAGTTCGGCGTATTTATCCAGCAAGGACAAATAGGCTTCCACCACTTCATCGTACGAGCCGAAATCGGCTTCATCATAGAAATGAAGCGTGGCGGCGATGCCGTATTTCTCAAGCAGCTTTGCGACTTTTCCCTGTTCCATCTCCTTGCGGCAATACCCGAAGTTCAGGTTCAGCTCGATGAAATCCAGCCCCAGATTCTTAGCCAGGACGAGATTATCTTCGATGCGGTCGAATTCGTATAGCTGCGGCATCCCGATCTTCATATCAGATGACCCTCACGCGGATGATGCCCTCAAGGGCGCTGATCCTGTCCTGATCGACTTTGCCTTCGACATCGAAAACCGAATAGGCGTATTCGCCGCGGCTCTTGTTGGCGAAGGAGATGATGTTCGAATTGAAATCGAGGATGGTCGAGGTGATTTTGCTGATCGCGCCCGGGATGTTCTTGTGGAGGACGCAGACGCGGTTCCACTGCTCCTTGGGCCCGACATGGACGTCGGGGTAGTTCACTGAGTGAGTGATGTTGCCGTTCTCAATGAAATCCTTCAGCTCATCGATCGCCATCATCGCGCAGTTGTCCTCCGCTTCTTCGGTCGAAGCGCCAAGGTGAGGCAGAATGATGGTATTGGGCAGTTTCACGACTCTCGGATTGGCGAAATCCGACACGTATTTGCATACACGT
>JAILKX010000152.1 GCA_024693415.1 Bacilli bacterium | reverse complement strand
CATTCTCGACGATCTTGCGGACGTCAGCGACCTTCACCGCGCGATAGAGGGTATCCTCCGGGAAGATCTTGACGAACGGGCCCTGGGAGCAGAAGCCGAAGCAGCCGACGTGGTTGACGGTGACTTTGTCTTCGAGTTTGTATTCCTTGATGAGCTTCTCGAGCTCTTCTTCGATCGCGACGGAATTGTTCGCGATGCAGCCGGTGCCGCCGCAGACGCAGACGGCGCGCTTGCCGCCTTCGCCTTTGATCTTGGCGTCAAAGGTTCTGGTGCAAGAGGCTATTTCCTTATCGAGGATTTCGGCGGAAGTGATTCTTTCCATTATGCGGCAGCCTCCTTCTGGCGGTATTCATTGATGATCTGCTCAACCTGGGCGGGCGTGACCTTCGGGTAGACCTTGCCGTTGATCGACATGGCCGGGGCGAGGGCGCAGGCGCCGATGCAGCGGATGGCCTCGATGGTGAACAGTCCATCGTCGGTGGTCTCGCCGGACTTGATGCCGAGGACCGTCTCAAACTTGTCGATGACCTGCTGCGAGTTCTTGACGTAGCAGGCGGTCCCAAGGCAAATGCCGAGGACGTATTTTCCCTTCGGCTTCAAAGAGAAGAACGAATAGAACGTGACGACGCCGTAGATCTCGGCGACGGGGATTCCGGTCTTGCCGGAAATAATCTCTTGGACTTCAAGGGGAATATATCCATATTCCTTCTGGACGGCCGAGAGGATCATCATCAAGGGCGACGGTTCGGAAGCGTATTTATCGCAGATAGCTTCCACGCCTTTGACGACTTCGGGGCGAATAGGCATAGTAGAACCTCCTTTTCGTGTTTCTTACTACGTAAGTATTCTAAAAAATATTTCTCCGCTAATCCATTCAAATTCAAGGCTTCCCGATTTACCGATTTCTTTTACGCCATCGCACTTTTTAGGAAATTTAGTAACCATCGAATGAATATGGCGAAAACGTCAAAATATGTTAAGTAAGATTAAATTCATAATACTAAATTAGTTAATATGTATTATGTAATTTGTCTTCTCTTTTCGAGGCCTTTTGAGGCGGGGCGAACGCCCTTGTAGTACAATAAAAAGGCGAGGCAAGCATATGGCGAATTACAACAACGCGACCACCGAAGAGTTCTTGAATCTATATAGGCAGCTAGAAGGCATCCGCGCCGAAAGCGGCAATGACCTCAGCTATTACGAATCCAAGTACCACGCGAAATTAGAGGATTTCCGCCGCCTCAGGAATTACCTAAGCCACGAAGAGTTCGGCGGGGACTTCCCGGTCGCTGTATCCTCCAAGGTCAACGAGGACTTCAAAGCGATCCTCCTCAAGATGCAGGCCAGGATCTATGAGCACGCCCACCGCCCGCAATACATCACGAAGCAGGATAAGGTGCTCCACGCAATCAACAAACTCAACGAAAATCGATACACGTACCTCCCGGTTTTGGAAAACGGCATCCTGATCGGGGTCGCCACATCCGGCAGCTTATTGCACCTCCTCGCCAAGCACGAGCAGGGAGAGGAACTCATCGAAGAGGATGCGACCATAGGCGACTACATGCCCTACTTCTCTTTAGATAATCAGAAGACCAGATTCCTGATCGCCGGCAGGAACATGCTCCTATCCTCCGCCGAGCAGGCATTCAGCTCGATCGAGAATGGCAAGAGGCTAGGCGCGATCTTCGTGACCGAAAAAGGCAACCCGAACGAAAAGGTCTTAGGCATCCTAACCATCTATGATGTCTTAGGCTATTCGAAGGAATAACGCATACACGTCCCCGCTCTTTTTGCATTGGCCGCCGGCCGAGACAGAGTCTACGGGGTGGCTTTTCTTCACTCCTACTCCGTCCGCGGGTCGTGCTCAATGAGATACGCTTTGATCTCGGGGCCCATCTTCACGAGCCATCTGACGGTAGACAAACCGTTGTCCAATAACGTCTGAAGGGGGAACTCATCCCCGTTATATGTCTTCTCAAGTTTGATGTTCGTCACGTAGAGGTTCTTGCCCCAATAGAAATCGCGGGCCACATCGTCGGCGTAGGTGACGACGCACCGCCACTTGATTCCCGATACTGGCTTAGCGCAATAAATATAGACCACATCGCCGATTTTGAGCCTTCTTTTGGCGGGCCACTCAAGGGTTCCGCCTCCTCTTCTGAAGCCTTCGTCAACGTCATACATCGCGGGATTGGATGGCAGCATCCAGTAATCTGGGGTCCTTTTGTCGAGGAAGCATTGTTCGCGGATCCCTAAAAGCAGTTCCTTATATTCGGCGGCGAGCTTGGTGGCAAAGCCTCCCGTTTGCCTCTTATAACGGAAGTTCGGGAACGGTTCCTGGGTATCGATTTCGACGATATTCCCATCCACGTCCCCTTTGGAATCTATTTTTATGGTGGCTTCAAAGTCGCCGTCGCCCACCTTTTGGCGCAATATGTAATCGGCGCCTTCCTTCGCGAAGCCAAACGACTCCAATCTCTTGGGTTCGCATGACCATCCTTGGAATATTTCGTTCTCGATATCCTGCATAATGAAACTATAGCAATGAAACAAAAAGACTGCAAATCCGCAGCCTTTCTGTTTTGTTTAGCCGATTAGGCCATTAGGACGGTGGAATAGGGTTGGAGGGTCAATGTGGTTCCCTCAAGAGACGATTTGACGGCCATCGTATCGATGTCCTCAAGGATCTTCGTTCCGGAAACGGTGACGGCCTTGGCTTCCGTGCCGCAATTGGTATAGATTTGAACGCTGACGTCGCCGTCTGTAAGCTGGTACGCCACAACACTGTCGCTTTCGTCGTTGATCTGCTCGATCAAGGATTGAGCGTTCCCATGCTTGAAACAGTTATAGGTGTTCCTTGCGTTGATGAGCTTCTTGTAATGGTTTATGAGGCTGCGAGGCTCTGCGAGATTATCATACACGCCATCCTCAACCTGGGTGTAACCCATGAGGTCGGAGCGCGACATATCGGGGAAGGAGCACTCACCCGTCTTGTCCTCTTTGGACCAGATCATCGGAAGGCGGCGGCGGACGTCGCTGTTCTCCGAGTTTTGACGCTTGCCCCACAGCTGGATTTCTTCGCCGTAATAGAGCCAAATATCTCCAGGTAGCAGCACCTCGAGAGAAGCCGCGAGCTTCGCGTCTTCGACCGTTGAGAACGTCGGACGGTCCTGATCATGGTTGCTGAGGAAATAGCCAGCATAGGCGTCGGGGTTTTTAGCGTGCATCTTCGGCTCAAAAACGACAATTTCATCGACGAAATTCGAAGCCTTGCCATAACCTTTGGCCGTGTTGACGATAGACGAAGACATATCAAACCGGAAGAAAGACGGGCATTTCGACTCATAGTACAAGAGATTGACCGCGTCGGATTCCCAGTCCTCCCCTACCATATAGAAATTCGAGTCGTATTGACGGGCCGTGTCCATCAGGAAATCGAGGAACTCGATGTTCTTCTCGATGTTGGCGTTGTAAAAATACTTCACCGCGTCGAGGCGGAAGCCCTTGACGCCATGATCATTGATCCAGAAGCGGAAGATCGAATCGATCTCTTGCCTGAGAGCCTTGCAATCGAGGTTGAGGTCGGGCATCGAGGAATCGAATCTCGCCTCATAGTAAGTGCCGTTATACGAAGAGTAGCCTTCGTTCAAGGTCTCCGACCAGTTGTACCAGTCCTGTTTTGATGTGTCATCGGTGTTATTGCTGACGTAATCCTCGTAGGACTCGCGGAACCAGGGATGCTGGTTCGAGCTGTGGTTCAAAACCATGTCGATCATGATCTCGATGTTGTATTTCTCGGCTTCCTCAACCAGCGCGTCGAAGTCATCGATCGTGCCGTAGTCGGGATTCACCGAGCAATAATCGCTCACGTCGTAGCCGTGATAGGAGGGAGAGTTCTGAATCGGCAGGAGCCAAAGGGTCTTCACTCCCATATCAAATAGATAAGGGAGTTTATCCTTGACGCCTAAGAGATCGCCCGTCCCATCGCCGTCATGGTCATAGAAAGAACGGACGAAGATCTCATAGTTTACCGAACCGTCTTTGTTCGTCGTTTCGGCATTAAAAGAATAGGTGGGGTCTCCGCTTGACGCCTCCTCCTCACTCAAAGCGGCCGACTCAGCCGTTCCGCACGACGCAAGCGATAATAGCAATATGGTTACAAATGGGTATCTCAATCTCATAGAACGATGTTCAGCATGAAGTCATCAACATCGCCCCAAGCACCGGCTTCGTTCGCAAAGAGGTGGATGCCGACCTTAATATCCTTGGACGGATCTAATTCAAGGCCCTCGATCACATAAGTGCCGTTTTCGTAGGTCTTGGAATAACCGGTGTATTTGGCGTCGATCTTCTTGACGATCTCGCCGTCGACTTTGACATAGCCATAGATGTCTTGTTTTGCGGGGTCGATCTCGCCTCCGCCGTTGCCACCCATTAACGAGAAGGAATATTTATAGGTTCCGGCATTTTCGATGGTGACCGCCTGCTCCATGTCGAAGCCAGCAGTATTGGAGCTCTTCGCCCAGAAGTGGAACGCATAAGATCCGGTCAAAGGATTCTCGTTCGTGACTTGGCAAACGTAATTGTCGCCAATCTGGTCCGCGTTGCGCTTGGTGATAACCCAAGGATCGGTGGTGCTTTCCTCGAATGAATAGTTCTGGATGAAGTTGTACTCAAGTACGCTCAAAGCAAGCACGACGTCATATCCATCGGCAACGCCTTTGATGGAATAATTCGCGTTTCCCGCCTTCCTCGCGGCAGCGAGGTCGAAGGTTTCCCACTCAACTTCGACAGGACGCTTGCTGTTGTCGGTGTAGATGACGTTAACGGTTTCGGGAAGCTTGAAGTTTTCGTCATAGGTATACATTGTGGCCGTCGGGTTTTCGACGCCGTCGGGCTTCGGGGTGACCTCGTTGCCGCTTTTCATTAACGCAAAGGATTTCAGCGATTCCAAGGCGTGGCCTTGCGGATCGAAGAAGCATTGATTGTCAACTGCGGACCCGCCGTTGACGCCAGCATCATCGTTTTCGTAAGAGGCGCTGTATTCAGAAGACCAGCCGGAGCCGTATTCCTTCCATTTTTCAACGTTCTCTTCCCAGCTGGTGGTTCCAACGGAAATCCAGGTTCCTTCCCAATAGCAAACGCCAATGCCGTTCTTGGTGTGATTAACGATCGTATCGGTGAGATTCACCATATGATTGGTCTGGCCAGCGACGGTGAAGGGATAATCGCCGACCGCCGACGGCCCGATGGTGTTGCCAGAGAAGTCGGTGTCTTCCAAGGTATTAGCATAGCTCGTTTCGAGGACCATGGTCTTCTTTCCATATTGCTCTGCGATCTCGCTGAGAATGTTGGAAAGGTTGTCTAAAGTCCCGTGCCAATACGGATAATACGAGGTTCCGAATACATCGTAATCGATCTGGTAATAATCCAGTTTGCTCGCATAATTCTGATAATTCTTCGTTTTTTCGGGGTTCGCGAAGTGCACGGCAACCAAAGCATCGGGAAGGACCTCCCTCACCGCTTTGCTTCCGTTGTCGAAGATATACGACATGTTGAACCAGTTGTTTTCGCCCGACAAGCCGTTATTCGTTTCGTTGCCGATTTGAACCATGCCAACATCGACGCCGGCGTCCTTAAGCGTTTGAAGAGACTGTTTGGTGAACTCATAGCAAAGCTCGCCCTTCTCAGCCGGCGACTTTCCTTCCCAGGCTTTCGGGGCCTGATACTTCGCCGGATCGGCCCAGAAGTCACTGTAATGGAAGTCGACGAGAAGCTTCATGCCATATTTGGTGGCGCGAAGGCCGATTTCCTTGGCGACATTGATGTCGCAGTTGCCGCCACCGTAGCCGTGCCCGTCAGAATCGAAGGGATCGTTCCAAACGCGGACGCGGATGTAATTGATGCCGTTGGCGGAGAGGATTTCGAAAACATCCTTCTCGGTGCCGTCGAAATCATAGAACTTGACGCCGCTCTTCTCGAGGGACGGAACGCTGCTCGCGTCCATGCCGAAGATGAAATCGTCCGGGAGGTTCTCTACTTTCTTGACGTAGAGGGAGTCGGAGGTGACCGATGACCCCGCTTCAGA
>JAILKX010000093.1 GCA_024693415.1 Bacilli bacterium | reverse complement strand
CTGTGGTAAGCTGCTCATCATCAAACATCCCATATACAAAATAGAGCGTATCCGAAATTACAAATGCCCCAGTAGGTGTGTAATTTTGATTATTTCTCTCCTCAAATATTTGATTGCCTCTGTAAAAGACTCGGACAAAGTGATCTGCCTTGCCATCGACAGGATGAACGAAATCATTAATATAGGAAAAATCATCATTGACCATGACTCGTTCCCATTCTTCTTTAGAAGCTTCTCTTGTTTTTAAGGAAGTGGGTTCATAATTCGAATATAGCTTTGGGGTTGGCCCAAAAGAACAAGAAGTTAGCGATAGAGTCGCTATAAATAGCAATAAAAACTTCTTCATATCTAAAATATAATTCCTACTTATTGATGATAACAATTTTTTTCAATAAAAAAACAGCCCTGAGTGTATCAGAACTGTAGTTTACATCTGGTTGCGGGAGATGGATTTGAACCACCGACCTCCAGGTTATGGGCCTGGCGAGCTACCGGACTGCTCTATCCCGCGATATGGGCCCTTTTTAGGGCTTGAATATACTACCCCTTTACAATAGTTAATGCAAACACTAATTTGCAAAGGTTGGGATTGGTCGAGCTTTTTGGTTGCTGAAATATCGGTGATAAGGCTACTGCTTCAACAGTTTCTCCGCTAGGTCGAACGCCGCCATGAGGGTGTCGTCCATGTCGAAGTACCTGTAATTCGCGAGCCTCCCGAGGAAATGGACCTTGGGATCCTGCTCGGCGAGCCTCTTGTAATCCTCGGCGAGCTTGGCGTTCCTCTCGTCGTTGATCGTGTAGTAAGGCACCTTCCCCTCCTCGAAGGAGTCGGGGTATTCCTTGGTGATGACGGTGGTCGGCAGATCGTCGAGCTCGGGGTCGAAGTGCTTGTGCTCGGTGATGCGGGTGTAGGCGGGCTCGCGGTCGGTGTAGTTCACGACCGGGTTGCCCTGGTAATCCCTCTGATGGAGCTCCTCGACCTCGAAGCGGAGCGACCTCCACTCGAGGTGCCCTAGCCGGAACCCGAAGTACTCGTCGAGGCGGCCGGTGTAGATGACCTCGTCGGCCAGGCCGTCGTATTTCGCCTTCTCGGCGAGGTAGTCGACGTTAAGCAGGACCTCAGCGCCCTTGAGGAGATTTTCAACCCAGGGGGTAAAGCCGCCGCGGGGCATGCCCTGGTAGCGGTCGTTGAAGTAGTTGTTGTTGTATTCGAAGCGCAGGGGGAGCCTCTTGATGATGCTCGCGGGGAGCTCGGTGGCCCTGCGCCCCCACTGCTTCTCGGTGTACCCGCGGACGAGGGTCTCGTAGATCGTGCGCCCGACCATCGAGAGCGCCTGCTCCTCGAGGTTCCGCGGCTCGCCGATGCCCTCCCTGGCGACCTCCTCGGCAATCCTGGCCTTCGCCTCCTCGGGGGTGTTCACGCCCCAGAGCTCATGGAAGGTGTTCATGTTGAAGGGCATGTGGTAGTAAGCGCCCCTGTAGAAGGCGAGCGGAGAGTTGACGAAGGGGTAGACGTCGGCGTATTCGTTGAAGAAGGCCCACGCCCGCTCGTCGTCGGTGTGGAAGATGTGCGGCCCGTAGACGTGGACGGGGATGCCGCTAACGTCCTCGGTGTAGATGTTCCCCCCGACGTGGTCCCTCTTCTCGACCACGAGGACCTTTTTGCCCGCGTCCATGAGGAGCCGGGCCATCGTCGCGCCGGAAAGCCCGGCCCCGACGATCAGATAATCATAATGTTTTTGGTTCATAACCAAATTATGGAGCAACGGGGTCGATGTTTCAACTTCGCGCGCATATTAAAAGGTGTATGCGCGCCCGCTCGGGTGTAAGATTAGAGCCATGAAGCAGCATATCAATTACCGTTGGAAATTCGTCGAAGGCTTTGAGGACGGATTCCTGAAGGCATTGCCGAGATCCGCGCAGGAAATCGACTTGCCCCACAACGTCAAAGAACACCCCTACCACTATTTCAGCGAGGAGGATTACCAAGGCGTTTTCACCTATGAGAAGACCTTTGATGACGAGCATCCCGAACTGCCCACCAAGATCCTCCATTTCGATGGGGTGATGCTCAAATGCCATGTCTACCTTAACGGCAAAGACTTTGGTGAGCACATCTCGGGATACTTCCCGGTCGACATCGACGTGACCAAGGCGTTCCAAAGGAAAGGCAACCGTCTGATCGTGGTCGTCGATAGCCGCGAAGACCCCCTGATCCCGCCTTATGGCAACATCGTCGACTACCTGACCTTCGGCGGCATCTACCGCGCGGTCCATATCGATCACGTCCCCGTCTCTTATATCAGCAACGTCTTCGCCGTCGCGAAAATGGACGGGACTTTAAAGGTCCATGTGGCCATCGAAAACCCGAACGAAAACCTAAGAATAACCCACGAAATCTACGATGGAGGCAACCGTGTCGCAGTTTTTGAAGGTGAAGAATATAAGTTTGATAAAGTTGTTCAATGGTCGATAGAAAATCCTAAGTTATATATTTTGCGATCTATTTATGGAGATTCGGTCGTCGAGACGCGGATCGGCTTCCGTGACGCAGCGTGGAAGGAGGAAGGCTTCTTCCTGAATGGCAAGAAGGTCAAACTCATGGGGCTGAACCGCCACCAGAACTACCCCTACTTCGGCCCAGCCGCCCCGAAAAGCCTCCAGATCGATGACGCCGACATCATCAAGAAGAGGTTCGGCTGCAATGTCGTCAGGACCAGCCACTACGCCGACGACGAATCCTTTCTGGATCGCTGCGACGAGCTCGGATTACTGCTCCTTGACGAGATCCCGGGCTGGCAATTCATCAGCCAGGAACCAAAATGGCGCGACACCCTATGCGATTTCGCTAGGCGCCTCATCGTTAAGGAGAGGAACCACCCCTGCCTCATCGCCTATGGATTACGGGTCGATGAGTCAGGCGACGACCATGAGCTCTATTCGAGGATCCAGGAGATCAAGAAGGAATTCGACCCCTACCGCGCCTCCACCGGCGTCCGCAACTTCAAGGAGTCGGAGCTATTGGAGGACATCTTCTCCTACAACGATTTCTCAGGCTCCTCCGCGGACCACGGCCTAGACGACCCATCGACCTGGAAAGGGGCGAAGGGCAAGCCGAAGCTTGTGACTGAGAACAATGGCCACATGTTCCCCACCAAATCCTATGACCCGACCTCCTGGAGGATCGAAAGCACCCTCCGCCACGCCCGCGTCCTAGACGACGCTTATGGCTTCGATAACCTCTGCGGCTCCCTGTCCTGGTGCGCATTCGACTACAACACCCACAAGGATTTCGGGTCCAATGACCACATCTGCCACCATGGGGTCGCCGATATCTGGAGGAATCCGAAATATTCCGCCTACGTCTACGCTTCCCAAGGCGAGACCGGCTGCTTCGAGGTCATCTCACAGATGCTCGGCGGCGACTTCAATGAGTCGCTTCTTAAGCCCGCCTACGTCTTATCCGACTGCGATGAGGTCGTCCTCTACAAGAACGATACGAAGATCAAATCCTTCAAGCCCGACAGGAAGGACTTCCCCCATCTCCCCCACCCGCCCTTCAAGATCGACGACTGGATCGGCGAATCCTTCAACGAGCCGAACTTCAACGCCAAGGAATCCAAGCAGATCGTGGATGGATTGAACTTCGCCTCCCAATATGGCATGGGCGCACTGAGCCTCAAGCAAAAGCTTCTCATGGCCTACATGATGGCCAAGAAGCACCTCTCCTTTCATGACGTAAGCGACCTCTACATCAAATACACCTTCGCCTGGGGCGGCAAAAGCAACATCTGGACCTTCGTCGGCATCAAAGACGGCAAGGAAGTGGCTAGGAAATCACTAGGCCCCTCCACCGAATTCCATTACGAGATCGACAAAAGCAAGGATTCCCTCAAAAACGAAGCGACCTACGATGCGGCCCGCGTCTCGATCTACAAGAAGGACCAATACGGCACCACCATGCCCTTCGCTGACGATGACATCCTCCTAGATACCATAGGTCCCATCGAAATCATGGGCCCCAAAGTTCTCCATCTCGTCGGAGGCGGAACCTCGATCTACGTAAGAAGCCTCTCGACCAAGAAGCCCACGGAGGCGAAGCTCGTCATCAAAGGCATCTCGGGAACGATCGAGATCCCCTTCAGGGTCGAATAAAGTAAAAGGAAGCCCAAACAGCTTCCTTTTTCTCTATCCTTGGGCCCCGCCCGAGCCACCCCGTAGCTGTCGGGGCGGGCATGCCAATTCTCATGCAAATTCAGGCGAATTCGCATACACGTCCCCCATGGATTTGGATTTTTGGAGGACTTGCGATGTCTCATGGCAAGGCGAAATTGCTCTTGACCTGGATAGGCACCCAGAGCTAAGGGGGTTCTTAGCTCCGGCGCCGCCCCGCGGGCAGCTATATCACCACTTGTTGTAGACCTTCTCGGCGAAGCCTAGGGCATCGTTGATCTCGATGGTTTTGCCATCGATCACGATATAGCCTTTGAATTTGCCGAAAACCTGGTGCTGGTTGGAGCGGATCAGCAATACATTCGTGTCCGCGTGGCGGTCCAAGACGGGGAAGAATTCCATCGCGATCTCGCCGGTGGCGCTGCGGAAGGTCCACTTCGACATGAAGTCGTCGCCTCCGCTCCTCTTGATCGGGAT